>JANJTQ010000137.1 GCA_024711005.1 Opitutaceae bacterium
ATGCCAACGGCATCGAAGCGTGGGTTGTGAAACTTACGCCTGAGGCCTCGCCCATCCTTCGCCTCGCCGCACGTTGCCAGCATCTCGAACGCTGGCTCACTCCGCGCTCCACGTTTCCAGAAGGCAAAGCCGGCTATCTCAACTGGCGCCGCTCCCTTTATACCAAACAAGCCGAACGTGCACGCGAGCTGCTCCTTGCCGCCGGCGTATCCGCCGAAGAGGCCGCCGAGGCGGCAACGTGGATTTCAAAATCCGGTCTCAAAACCAACCCCGGAACTCAAGTCCTCGAAGACGCCGCCGTTCTCGTCTTTCTGGAAAACGAGATCGCCGGCTTCGCTTCACAGCATGCCAACTATCCGCGGGAAAAGTTCATCGATATTATCCAGAAAACCTGGCGAAAACTCAGCCCTGCCGGCCAGCAAGCCGCGCTCGGCCTCGAACTTCCTCCCGCCATCGCCGCACTCGTGCGCGAAGCGCTGGCCTGAGTTCCAAAGATTCAATCGAGAGCTAAAGAGCCTCGTGGCCGGCAAAACCAAAAGGTGGGGGTGACCTCCGGGTGCCGTTGAGATCGCCCGCCTGCGAAACGCGCTCGGAGATCGCGTTCCACCATGAATTGAATCCAACTGCATCGTTACGGCTGAGTCGCGGATCGCCCATGTGGGAGCGAGCTTGCTCGCGATTCGTTCTGCGGATCGCGAGCAAGTGGCGGACTGTCGCTCACGCTCGAAACGTTCCCACGTCCGAACCATCGCCCTGCAAGCAGACACCTACCTTTCAACCCGTTCTGCCTTCAGGGCACGCTCGCCTTCGCATTCCGGCGAACCGCGCCCCAAGTCACGGCACACCTGCGGACGCATTGCATAGACCGTGCAGAAAAACTCCCGCGCACCGCCCTCCGTCGTTCGAATGTCGAGCGCGGCGCAACGGCCTTGGTGCATCTTAAGATAGGCGCGGTTCCCGATGAAGTGGGCCACGCGATCCGCGTCGGCGCCAAGCCGTTCCCAATCGGCGCCGGTCAGGCGCACGTAGGTATTCAAATTCGAATGACAACATACTCCGCAACGCAGGCAGTCGGTAATTAATGTGCTCAAGCCGCACCCGCCGGGCCACGGACCACGGAGGTACGAGCCGAACACTGTCGCGGCCCGAAGAACCGGGCGAGATCAGATACGCCGCCGCGCCAAGTCGAGGAAACCTTTCGCCTTCCGACGCCACGCAAGTGGCGCAGACGAGAAACAAAGCGCCCTCCAGCACGGCCCCGACAAGTTTGTCACTTAATAAGTGACAAACTTGGCCGTAGAAATGCAGCCAAACATTCCGTATTCCCGTAGCAGACGAGGTAACGTGGGTGTTTCAGCCACCGTCCAACCAGCCGTCCAACCAGCCTCGTTACCTCCCAAGAAACATGCCCGTCCCGCGACGCACGCCGACCCGGTTTCCGCGGTTCCAACTGTGCCGCGCAGCACCTCGGTCCCTGTGCTCGGCTGCTACCTTCGACTGCAGGGACACAGCCTAACGCAGCGGCTTGGGACTTTGAACGGACGGCTTGGCGCCGATGGCGGGAGTTTCACGGACGGCGAGCCACAAGAGCACGTGAATCATGCGTTCGGCATCGGGCATTTGGGTGCCAATCACAAAGTAGTCGTGCACACGCTGACGCGGCACTTCGAGCACCCGGGCAAGATTGGCCTTGGCACCTCGCACGCGCAGATGCGGACGAACCTGTTCGACCACGGCGTTCCAAAGCGGCGTATCGGCGCCGGGCCGGAGCGTGGCGCCTTTCCGCGGACGACGGGCATCCTTGCGCTCCGCTGCGGCTCGCTTCGCGTGGTCAACCGCAAGCCCGCCCAACTCCATCAGCACATTTACCAGCATTTCAACCGGCCTCATCACGAGTGGCGACCCCGGCCGCTTGTTTTCGTCAATGTTCATCAACGCCTTATCCAAGGCCGATCCGGACTTGTCACTTATTAAGTGACAAATTGATCAGATTCCATCGTCGACGGACGAAGCATTTTCGGCCCAATTTGGGGGTCGGATGGTCGTAAATTGGGCCAATTGTGCGGAGCTTTAATCAACGAATGCGCAGCGCAAGGTGCCACTAAGGCCTAAAATATCAGCTTATGAACAGTCCCCTCGATACGTTCCAATCTTGGCTCGACGATGCCAAACGCCATGGCGTTCATGAGCCTTCCGCGATGGCGCTCGCCACCGTTGATGCCGATGGGCGGCCTTCCGTGCGCATGGTCCTCCTTAAGCATGCCGACGAACAGGGTTTTGTCTTCTATACGAATACCGAGAGTCCTAAGGCCGAGGACCTCCGCCATCTGCCCTATGCCTCGCTTTGCTTTTACTGGAATCCGCCCGGCCGTCAGGTACGCGTGACCGGCAAAGTGGAATCTGTGACGGACGAGGAAGCGGACGCGTATTTCAATTCTCGGCCGTACTTGAGCCGCATCGGTGCGTGGGCGTCGAAACAATCCCAGCCGCTCGATGGTTACGCCGAGCTCGAGCGAGCCGTCGCCGCCAACATGGTGAACCACCCGCGAGGCCGCATGCCGCGGCCTCCCTACTGGCATGGCTATCGGGTCGTGCCTGACAGCATCGAATTGTGGCAAGAACGCCCGTTCCGCCTGCATGAACGCGTGACCTACAAGCGGGTGGGCACAGGCTGGCGCGAACAGGCGCTTTATCCCTGAGGACAGTCCCGTCGCGACAAACCTCAAAAAAAGACCCATGGGAGTTCTTCCCATGGGTCTTTTTTTTTACCGCCTGCGAGCGGGCACGCTTCACCCGGTCGCAGCTTTGTAAAGCAGGAACACCACGAGCTGGCCCGTGAACACACGCAGCAACATGACCAGCGGATAAACCGTCGCATAAGCCACCGCAGGGGCATCGCTCCCCGTTGTCTGCTGCGCAAAGGCCAACGCGGGTGGATCCGTCATCGAGCCGGCCAACAGACCGCATAGCTCGGCATAATTGAGCTTCTTCCACGCGCGGGCAACAAAGCCGATAATCAGCAGCGGCAGGATCGTGATGAGCGCGCCGTAAACGAGCCAGCGCACGCCTTCGGCGCCCAGCAACACCTCCACGAATTTCTCGCCCGACTTGATGCCAACCGCCGCGAGGAACAGCGAGATGCCGATCTCACGCAACATATGATTGGCGTTGTGCGGCACGTGCCAGATCAGCGGACCAGTGGTGGTGAGGCGCGACATCAGGATCGCCACCACCAGCGGGCCGCCCGCCAGGCCCAGCTTCACCGCCGCCGGCAGTCCGGGAATAAAGAGCGGAATGGAACCGACGATCACGCCCAGCACGATACCGAGGAAAAATGTGAGCGGCTGCGGAGTATCGAGCGCCTTCGGTGAATTGCCCACCACGGCGGCCACCGCATCGATCTGCGGAGCCTCGCCCACCACCATCAGAATGTCGCCGAACTGCAGACGGAAGCCCGGCGTGGGCGTGAACTCCATTCCTTGCCGGGTGACGCGTGTTACCACCACGTGGTGCTGGGCAAACGTGGTGAGCTCCATCAGCGGCTTACCAAACATCACGGCCTTGGTGAGGATCAACCGGCGATTGATCACGGAGCCCGGCATTGTTTTCAAGTCGACGCCGGCCTCGGAGCCGATGACCACCCGCAAGGTTTCCAGCCCCGCCGCCGGACCGACCGCATGAAGAATGTCTCCGAGCTGGAGTGTAGTGTCCGGGTGAGCGACGGCCACCACTCCATCGCGTGACAATCGCGAGATCACCACACCCGAACCGTCAAGGCCGGGCACGGTAGCGAGCGTGCGTCCAACGAGGTTGGGATTGCGCACTTCAAAATTGCGGGTGGTGGGAGGAGGGACCGAAGGACGGTTGGCCGACTCGGCGGCGGCGACTTCCTTCTGCACATCGATGCGGAACACGGTCCGCACCAGAATCATCGTGATAATGATTCCAATGATACCGAACGGATAGGCGATCGCGTAACCAAGACCTTGCACGATGGCGGCGTCGTCGGCCGCGCCGACCTGCTTGAGCGCCTCCTGCGCGGCGGCCAAGCTGGGCGTATTGGTGGTCGCGCCCGAGAGCAGACCCACACCGGCCGCCACCGTGGTGCGACCGAGCAGAATCCAAATGGAGGCGACGATCACGCCAAGGGACACGATGCCGGCCGCGAAGAGGTTGAGCGCGAGACCGCGTGCACGCAGCGAGGCGAAGAAGCCGGGACCGATCTGCAAGCCAAGCGTGTAGACGAAGAGGATCAACCCGAACTCGCGCACGAACTCCAGCACATGGTGATCAAACGAAAGTTTGAAATGCCCGAGTAGCAGGCCGGCGAAAAGCACCCCGGCGACGCCGAGACTGATGCCGTAAACTTTGATTTTGCCAAGGGCCGCGCCAAGCGCGCCCGCCACTCCGAGGAGAATGACGGTGCGTGCCACGGATTCATTGGTGAAAAGCTGGTTGATCCAGTCCATAGTCGGAAGAGCTTAGCACCCGGAATAAAAGTAGACATCGCAAATTTTGCCAACGTGCACGCATTTCAACCAATACCCCGGCCCGGGTCTGTCAGAGCGTTGTTTTGAATAAGATTTTTGGCGTACGCCGTGTTTCGAGCGACGCGATAGTCCGCCACTCGCTCACGCTCCGACAAACCGCGCCTGCAAGCAGGCTGTCCACCTCTGTCCGCGGAGCTCTCGACAACACGCCTTATCGTCCTTCCACCAAAGGCCGTGCGGTGAGTTTCAACTCGGTTTGCAGGAGTTTCAGCGCACGTCCGCGAATCGCAGTAAGATCCGCGCTCTCCTCAGCCACCGCGGTCCAGCGCCAGCGCCCCGTGTCATCGAGCAAGGCTTGGTCGAGGACTGATCCTTTCGGCAGGAGACGAGTTTCCCCATCCGGCGCGTTCAACCGCACACTGCCGCTGCGCAAATAGAAGAACGCTCGACAATGCGCGCCGCGTTCGAACAACAGCTCGTCCTTCACCAGGTGGATGGCACGCAGCACATCCTCGGGCGGCGGCAGCACGATGCTCAGGTCCCGCGGAAATATGAGCTCGAAAGTCCAATCGATCATCACCCGCAGCCGGCGCAACACACCGGGAAGTTTTGCGAGATAGACGGTCCGCCACATCCACCAGGCAAAAAAACCGCTGAAGCGAAAACCAAATACCTCGGCCACGGCGTCGTGTTCGCCGATGGCGGCCATTTGCCCGAGATAACGATAGCGAAAGGGTCGCGGTTCATCGCCCCGCAGCGTTGCCGCAATATTGCGGGCCAGCCGCACTCCCTGGCGCTGCGCGAATTGTGCGGTGGGTGGAGCTGTCTTGATCGTGCCCCGATCATTCCAAGGCACCGCCGCACAATCGCCCGCCGACCATAGTTCAGGATGCCCGGGCACTCGCAGCGTTTCATCGGTGCGCACCCGGCCACGCTCCGTGGCGAGCCCCAACTGTCCGCAAAGATCCACCACCACGGGGTTGGGCGCGTTGCCAATCGTGGTGACGATCGTGTGCGCCTCGATGAGACCTCCGTCGGAAAAAACAACGCGATCCGCGGCAATCTCCGCCACGCGCGTGTTGAGGCGCAGTTCCATGCCGCGTTTTTCCAAAATGCGACGCGCATAATCGCCCAGCTCCGCGCCGATCTCCGTCAGCAGTCGATCATGACCATGCACAAGCACAACACGGATGGGGGTGTCTCCCAAGTTGGCGTAGTAACGCCGCGACTCGGTCATGAAATCAAGGAGCTGGCCCGCCGTCTCCACGCCGGTATAACCGCCGCCGACAACCACCACCGTAAGCAGTCGCGCGCGCAATGCACCATCCTGGACGAGATTGGCCTCTTCCAGACGGTTGATCACTGCGGAGCGCAACCGAAGGGCATCGGCGACGGATTTCACCGGGCGCCCGTATTCGGCCATGCCGGGAACCCGACTCAGGTCCGTTACGCTGCCGAGCGCCAAGACAAGCTGACCGAAGCTGATCTCGTGGTCGCGGGTGAAGCGTCCGCCATCGACGGAAAGGATCTTGCGGGCCCAATCGATCCGCTGGATGCCTCCTTGCAGCACATCGACATGACGGCAGAGCTGACGGAGCGGATTGACCACGTCGAGCGGCGCGAGAGACGAGCCGGCCACCTCGGCGAGCATGGGATGGAAAACCATCACGTTCCACTCCGCCACCAGCGCCACCCGCCTCGAACCCTCTTTGCCCAACAATTTCCCCAAGGTCTTCGCACAATAGGCTCCCGCAAAACCGCCTCCTGCGATCACAACGTCGTAATGCATACGATCGCATGACACGTATTTTCACGGGGAGTGCGCCCGCATAATCACAACCCGACCTCCCGCTTCGCTGCGCCCTGGCGAAGCGCCGCGTTCAACGCGGGCGGACGAGCAGAAGCGTGCGATCGTCGTTGCGCGATGCGAGTGCGGAGAACTGGCGCAGGTAGCGGTTAAGTTTTTCAACCACCCGGGTCAGCGGGACCGCTTCCTGTCCCGCAAGCGCGGATACCATGCGGTCGCGGCCAAACTCCTCGCCGGTCGCATTGGCCGCCTCGGTGATGCCGTCGGTGTAGAGGGCGAGCAGGTCGCCATGGGCCAAATCGACCCCGGTCTCCTCCAGCATTGCATCGAACACCGGACCTTCATCGAACCCGAGCGCGAGGCCTCCGCCTGAAAGCAACTCGGGGGTGCCTCCGCCGGCGCGCAGCAAAATCGCCGGCTCGTGCCCTGCCCGCACGTAGGTGAACCGGCTCGTATCCAAATCCAGAATACCGTAGAAAAGAGATATGAACATGCCGCGAGGCATGTCGCCATGCAGCGCTCGATTCACGCGGCGCACCACCGCGGCCGCACTGGGCTCGCCCGCCGCACAAAGCCGCAGGGTGGCGCGACAGGCCGCCATCATCAGCGCGGCGGCGGGACCCTTGCCGGCCACGTCCGCAATGACAAAACCCCACCGGCGTTCGTCCACGGGCAAAACGTCATAGTAATCGCCGCCGATGTGCAGCGACGCCTGTGACAAAGCCTCGATCTCGACCTCGCCGATGTCCGGGAAAACGTGCGGCCGCAACTGGTGCTGCACTTCGCCGGCCAGACGCAGATCGCGTTCACGCAGGGCCCGCTCGCGATCCTCCGCATCCTTGCGCAGGGTAATGTCGGTGATGAGCCCTTCGTGATGCGTCACATTCCCGTCTGCATCGAAGCGGACCACCGTGTGGTCGTCGACCCAGCGAGCGGATCCGTCCGCGCAAACGATACGATACTCCTGGCTGTATTCGCGGTCTCCGGTGGACGCATGCGCATCCACCTCGGCGCCCACGCGTTCGCGATCGTCGGGATGCGTGATGCCGCGAAAACTCAGCCGGCGGCTCGTGAAGTCCTCGGGTTGGTACCCGAACTGGCGGATGCTCTGCGAAACGTATTGGACGGGCCAGTTTTCCTCGGCCAGCCAGAGTACGACGACCGAAGGCGAGCGGTTGACGATCTGCTCCAGTTCCTCACGACGGGCGAGGGCGAGTTTCAGTTCCTCCTGCGCCTTGCGACGAATGCTGATGTCGCGACCCACGCCGAAAAAGGCGCGGCGGCCGTCGCGGTCGGTGTAGGCCGAACCGGTGGTCGCATGCCAGATCCACGTACCGTCCTTGTGGCATACGCGGTATTCGATGCCGCGGGGGTTGACGCCCAGCTCCAACGTTTCGGCGATAAACTCGCGCAAAAGAGAAATATCCTCCGGGTGGACGAATTCCGTATAAGGGCGGCCCACGACTTCGGCCACCGGATGGCCGAGCTTCGGTGTCCACGCGTCGGATACAAATTTGTACCGGCCTTCCGGAGTGATCGCGTAAAGGATCTCGCTCGCGATCTTCAGGTAGGTGCGCCAGCGGGACTCGCTTCGGCGCAGCTCCTGCTCGGCCGCATGCCGGGCGGAAACATCCTCAAGCATCGCGAAATGATGGGTGACCCGCTTGGTGGCCGGATCCCGCAGCACCACGACGGAGAGCTCGCACATCACCACACTGCCGTCGCGGCGTTGATAACGTTTCTCCAGGACAAACCCGTCGCGTTTTCCCGCGTAGATTTCCGCCGTAAGCTCCTGCTGACGCGCCCAGTCGTCGGGATGGGTGATCTTGTGGACGTTTTCGATGTTACTGGCTTCTTCGGCAGAAAGGCCGATCAGCTCGCAAAACCGCTTGTTGACGATGTTGCGGCCGGGTCGTCCGGTATCGTCGACTTCCCGCCAGCTCAGGCCAATCGGCGCATGCTCAAAAAACAATTGAAGCTGCCTCATGGCCTCAGGGCCCCGTTGCATCCACTCCATGAGAGTATTCTCCGGTTGCGTAGACGGGGTTTCTGATGACGTGCGGGGCGTTTCGGACGACGACATGGAACGAGGGAGAAGCTGTTTAGCCGTGGACGGCATTGCAATCCAGCACGAACACACGGTCGTCGACCGCCCAATCCGAACTGGCCCCGAAGGGTGTTGGGTGCCATCGTTGGACCATGATCACCGTGGCCACCTGCAATGACCCCATGCATGCCCAGTTGTTGAAATCGGTTCTCGAAGACAGCGGCATCCCTGTGCTGATCCCGAACGAATACAGCACACAGACCATGCCCCACCTGATCCTCGCGATGGGCAGCATCCGCGTTCAAGTCCCCGAAGAACACGAAGAAACAGCCCGCCGACTGGTTTCCGAATTCGATGCCGCCACGCCGGGTCACGACACCTTCCCGCCGGCCACGGGGTGAAAATCGTGGGGGCGGCGGCTCCGCCGGGGGTGACCCGGTAAGCCGCGCCTGCCGGTTCAACCTTTTAGCGCACCGGCGGTCACACCTTTCACCAGGTGTTTTTGCAGCGCGATGAAGACAATCAGGATCGGGATCGTCACAATCACGAGTCCGGCGAACAACATGCCATAATCGCTGCGGTATTGGGAGGTGATCGACAGGTTCGCCAGACCCAGCGGCAACGTGCGCACTCCCGCCCCGGCATCGCCACTGGTGAACATAAAGGCGAAAAAATACTCCTTCCAGATGCCAATGAACTGGAAAATCGCGACGGTGACCAAGCCCGGCTTTGCCAGCGGCAACAGCACACGCCAGAACGCCGACGCCTCCGAGCAACCATCAACCACCGCCGCCTCGTAGAGCGAACGCGGAAGCGATTTGAAAAAGCCCGCCAGAATGAAGATCGCGAACGGCAGGCCATTGGCCGTGTACACCAGAATGAGTCCAAGCCGGGAATTGAGGAGGCCCAAGGCGCGCAGTTCGAAAAACAACGGCACGATGGAGAGCTGCACCGGGATCATCAGCCCCGCGAGGAACAGCCAGAACACGCCCCGTCCCAAGGGATGATAAAACCGCGCCAGCGCATACGCCGTCATCGCGCCGAGTAACACGATGAGTGCAACCGACGTGACGGTCACGAGGATCGAGTTGACGAAATAATCGCCGAACCGCGCCTCGCTCCATGCGCGCGAGTAATTGTCGGTCTGCAATGCGCCAAGCTGGGGAAGCGCGAACGCGTCCCGGAAAATCGCCTCGTCGGTTTTGAGCGACGAATAGGCGACCCACGCCATCGGAAACACGACCCACACGAGGTAGCCCGCAAGCACGGTGAAGATGAGGAAGCGGGAAACTTTCACGGCGTATGGACCACAAGATGACACAAGATGGGCGCAAATAGAAAACCCAGGGGCATCCCTGTCCTGGATATGTTGTGAAATCTTGTGATCATTTCACATCTCCACGGTGTCGCGTTTCAACGCGCGCATCACGGCGGCGCTTCCCAAGAGAACGAGGACAAACATCACCACCGCGATGGCGGTGGCGCGGCCGATTTGGAATTCCTGAAACATCGTCGAAACCATCAATGTGCTCAGGGTGTGCGAACCGCTCGCGGGATCTTGCGACGTGAGCAGCCAGATCATCTCGAAGGCATTCAGCCCGCCGATCACGAGAAACACCGCGGAGATCACCAGCACCTCCCAAATAAGCGGCAGCGTGATCGTGAAAAATTGTCGTGCGGGCGAGGCGCCTTCGAGGTCCGCGGCCTCGTAGAGATCCGTCGGAATTCCTTCCATCGCGGCAAGGTAAAGCACGAGGTTAAAACCACACGCCATCCACAGGTAGATGGGCAGCAGCGCCCCATACAAATGTGCCTGCGAAAGCCAGGCAAAGCCGGCAAAACTCTCGAATCCCATCTTCACCAGCGCCGTGTTCACGAGTCCGCCATGCGGGTCGTAGGCGCTCATCCAAAGGAGCGTCGCCGCAATGCCGCCGAGCATGTTGGGAAACAGGAACACCACGCGAAACACCGACCCGCCCCACACGCCCCGATGAATCAGCGTGGCGAAAAACAACGCCGCCGGCACCACCACCAACGCGGGCGCGAGCATCAGAAACCCGTTATTGCGTAGTGCAAACCAGAATACGTCGCTCTCCAGCAGCAGCCATTTGAAGTTAAACAGACCCGCCCACGAGCGTTCGCCCAACCCGTCCCAACGCGTGAAGGCCCAGATGAACGACACGAGTCCGGGCAGGATCACAAACACGGCAAAGAGCAGCAACGCCGGCCCGACAAAACCAAACGCCAGCGACCCGCGCAACCGCCCGAGGTGTTCGGAGGATGGAAGGGTGGCCGAACGGGTGGACGGCGACCTCCGGGCACCGTCGATTTGCGACCCGTCGGAGATGGTGCCCCGGGGTCGCCGTCCACCTTGTGATCCTCCTTTGGCCGCCCGCGTCCATGCCAGCCAGGCAACGAGTCCGGCGAGCGCCAGCAACAACGCGGTCGCCCGAAAACCGTGGCGCGTTTCCACGTAATCGGGATCGTTCTCCCGCACTCGGGCGGCGGCAGCGGCGGACTCCAGCCGCGCGCCGAACTCCTCCGGCGTGATGCGGCCGGTCATCAGGCGTTCGCGCGCATCGGTGAGCGCCTGGTTGATCACCGCAAGATTCGCCGCCGAGACGGGAGGCGCGGCATCGAAGGAACCGGGCGCCTTGGCGATCAACGCGGCGGTGTCGCGCATGAGCGGAGAATAATCGTCCGGACCGACCGCGCGCAACGCCACCGGCGAATCAACCGTCCGCGCAAACCGGCGCGCGCGTTCCCGCGACGTGAGGAAACGAAAAAAATCGACCGTGGCCCGCTCGCGTTCCGGATCTCCGCTGGCGAAAAGAAAATAGTAGGCGCTCTGCGTCTGCAACGTATCCGCCGCTCCGATACTGTCCGCGAAGACCGGCAGGTTCATCGCACCCAGTTCGAAGTCGTCCGGAAGCTTGCCGCGCATCTCGCTGGCGAACCAGGAGGCGGAAATCGTCATGGCGGCGCGTCCGTCGATGAAGGCGAGCTGCGCCGCGGTGTGCGTCATGCCTTCCCAACCCTTGATGAGATGCCGGGTGGAGAGTTGTTGGAGCACGCCGGCCGCGCGAATGAAACGCGGATCGGTGCGCGCGCCGGGTTCGAGCTGATTGTACGCCCGCCAGCCTTCGGCGCCGGCGAGGTTGTAATGGGCGGCGCGCAAAAAGGCATCGCCGTAACGCATGAACACTCCGGGAAGCGAGAGCGGCGCGACCCCCGCGCGCTCCATCTTTTCACAGAGTGAGAAAAACTCCTCCCACGTACGCGGAATCTCCCAGCCGTTTTCACGAAACCGTTTTTTGTCGTAGAATACGGTCCACACCGCATGCGCGAACGGAATGCCGTAAACAGGTCCGGCGGCCGGGTCGTTTCCGCTCCCCGCCCCGGTCGGAGTCGTCCAGCGTTCCAGTACTCCGGGGAGGAACGTGTCGCGCCAGCGGGCGTCGCCTTCCCAATTGGGGCCGTCGAGATAGGGCGCAAGATCCAGGATGCGTCCGGCACGGATCAAGTAGGGATAGAGCAGAACGGCGTCGGTCGCATCGGGATCGTCGCCCGCCATGACACGAATGCGCACCTGGTCGTTGATGCGCGGATTGCCATGAATGCGAACCTTTACACCCGGCCGGAGGGCCTCGAACTCGCGAGCGGTTTCCTCGAAAAACGCCGCGCCGTAACCAGCGACGAGCACGGGGATGTCGAGTTCAAGCGGCGCGGGCCCGGCTTCGCCGGCACACACCGGCACGCGTGCGATGAGGCACGTGAGGATCAGGCCGGTAACTGAGGCAAACGCACGCCAACGCATCGCGACAGGTGTGCGCGACGAGTGGCGGGGGCGCCACCTCTTTTTGGGAGGCGATCCGAATGAAGGCATCCGCGTTCCACCTGGAATCCAACTGCATCATTACGGCGCAGCTTAGCCGACGCCCTTTGCCGTGCAGTCTCTATTTTTCCGCGCGGGTTTCCTGCAATCGGTCGATGACCTTCTCGCGGCCGGCGGTCCACTCGACATCGCTCAACTTCCCATTTCCATCGGTATCGAGAATCTTGAGCAGCCGGGGTCTTTTCTCAACGCGCGCCCGAAGCGTGTGTTCCATTCCCGCCTTTTCATCCGCATCGAGTTTACCGTCTTCATTTTTGTCGAACTCCTTGAGCCGCGATTCCTGGCGTTGTTTGACCCGCGCCCGGGCGGCTTCGCGCTTCTCCAAGTTGTCCATCAGCATCTGCTCCTTCACTGCGGCGATTTCGTTCTCGTCGAGCTTGCCGTCCTTGTTGATGTCGTGGCGACGGATGATCTCGGCGTCGCGATCGGCTTCGGACTCGGGTTCCACAGCGCCGGCGGGCCCAACAAATTGCGTTGCTGCAAGGAACATGGGGAATAGAAACGAAACTTTCATCGGATGAATCGTGCTTTGCTTGATCACGCGCCTGTCTCTGGCGAGACGCCGGGACAAATATCAGGTTACGACTCGCCCTTTCTCCTCTTCTTCCACGACTTCAGCCCTCCCACCATGTATCAGGTCACCTTTTCCGAGCAGAGCATGCTGGAGCTTAACAAGCTCGATAAACTGCAACAACTGGACGCCATCGAACCGATCAGTTCGTTGAAACCGACCGATCTGGAACATCCGCGCGAACCCTTGGGCCGTTTTACTCGCGCGGGCCACAGCCTCTACCGCCTGCGCTCCGGCGATCATCGCTTTTATTTCGAGACCCGCGGGTCCGACACGATCCATGTCCTTTACATTTTGCACAGCAACTCACTGGAAGACTTTCTCTTGAGAAACAAACTGCCTGTTTCCGAAACCCAGTTGGTCGAACAGGACTCCAAGTTTTGGAAATACCTGGAGTCGCTTACCAAGAAGTAAGCCACACCCGCCATGGCCGACGAACTTTCCTCCCCGACGGAGACCAGCGACACGGAGAATCCCTACAGCGTCGAGCAGGCCAGCCGGATTTATTTCCTGCCCAACCTGATGACGGCGGGAAACCTCTTCTGCGGTTTCGCCGCGTGCATGCGCTGCATCGAGGCCAGCTTCATCTCGCGAGGTGCTTCCGAGATGGCGGCTATCATTCCGCCGGAGGCCATCGCCCACTACAAAGGGGCGGTGTGGTATATTTTTGGAGCCATGGCGTTTGATGCGCTTGACGGCCGTCTTGCTCGCATGGGTGGCCGGGAGTCCTTGTTCGGGGCCGAGTTCGATTCTCTCGCCGACGTGGTCTCGTTCGGTTTGGCGCCCGCTCTGATGGTGTTCTTCCTGATCATTCGTCCGGCTGAGGGCGATCCGACGTTGTTGAGCCTTGGCGGCCTGATCGGCTTCGTCTACCTCCTGTGCGCAGCGATCCGGCTGGCCCGGTTCAACGTCATCACGCACCCGTTGCTGCATCGACCCGGCGGAAAACCCAGTTCCAAGGACTTCATCGGCCTGCCGGTGCCGGCGGCGGCGGGAACGATCGCCGCACTCGTGTTGTTCCTTCTGAACCTGATGCAGCATGACAAGTCATTGCAATGGCTCACCTTCGGCCTGCCGCCTCTCCTTCTCCTCGTCGCCATGCTGATGGTCAGCATGGTGCGATATCCCAGTGGCAAGCAGATCGATCTGCGCACCAAGACCAAACTCACAACCCTCGTCATCTATGTCGTGATCGCCGCGGCAGTGGTGCGCTTTAAGGAATACGCGATGTTCTTCGTCTGCCTAGGCTACATCTTCTACGGCCTCGTCCGGCACTGGCGTCGACATGGTCTGATCAAGCGTGCGCCGTTGGTGTGAACCGTTGTGCGATCAACCCACCAATAACTCACCAATAACTTTTCCTCTGTGCACAACTCCGGGTTTGTTGGCTGTCGGGCATCGGGTTTTTCACGGTGCCAGATCCCGGGATTCGCGAGGGACCAACCCGAGTTATGGCAGTTACTCGCAGCCCATAATAAGACGGATAACATATATCATTGAACTAGGTATCTTTTATCCTTTGTTAATTTCCACCTTTCGCGTCTCCACGCCCTCCCGCATTACATGAAATTCAAGATCAACCGCGATCACTTCAGCAACGGCCTCGCCCAAGTCCTCAATGTCGTCGGCTCCAAGGCGACCATGCCCATCCTGAGCAACGTGCTGATCGAGGCGGAGAAAGACTACATCTCCCTCACCACGACCAATCTGGATCTGGGGATTCGTTGCAAAATCAAGGCCGAGGTCAAAGAAGGCGGCTCCGTCACCCTCCCCGTGAAGCGTCTCGCCACCATTGTGCGCGAACTGCCCAACGTGGACGTGACCTTCGACGCCACCCCCAACCATCAGGTGAAACTCACCTCGGGCGGTTCGACCTTCCGCATTGTTGGCATCGGCAAAGAGGAATTCCCTCCCCTTCCCGAGTTCGGAGACGACAAGAGCTTCACCTTGGAACAGGCCGAGCTCACTTCGATGCTCAAGAGCGTTTCCTACGCACAGTCCTCCGACGAAACGCGTTACATTCTCAACGGCGTTTATTTCAATTTCCGTGACGGCAAACTCAGCCTCGTCGCCACCGACGGCCGCCGGCTCGCGCTCATTTCCAAGGACCTCGAAGTTCCCGCCGAAAGCGCGGGAAGCATCATTCTGCCCGCCAAGACGGTCTCCGAGCTCACCCGCATGCTGGACAAGGGGGAGAAGCTCAAAATCGCGTTTAACGACCGCCGTGCCTCCTTCCAGATCAACACGGACAAAGACTCCAGTGGCTTGGTCGACTCAATCTACCTCTACTCGAAGATCGTCGAAGGCAATTATCCCAATTATCAACAGGTCATCCCGAAGGAGACACACCAACGCATCAAGCTGGAGCGCGAGTTGTTCCTCCAGTGCGTGCATCGCGCCGCGTTGGTGACATCCGAAAAGTCCAACTCGGTGAAGATCAAGCTCAGCAGCAATCTTCTTGAGATCACCGCGCAGAGTCCGGACTTCGGCGAGGCCCACGAGTCGATGGCGATCGGTTACAGCGGCCCCGAGCTGCAGGTGGCGTTCAACCCCGCGTTCGTGATGGACCCGCTGCGCGCGCTCACGAAGGACGAGGTGTTCTTCGAGGTGAAGGACGAGGTGAGCCCCGGCGTGTTCAAGACGCTCGAGAGCTTCATCTGCGTCATCATGCCGGTGCGGCTGAGCTGATTTTCGCCTGACAGGCTTTCGTCCCTGTGGCGGCTGGGGCTGGTCCCCTTCGCCTGAAGGATGCTGGCCGCCGCCCCTTCGCCATGGAAATCGCCTACCTCCTGCTCGCCGCCATCGCGGTCTCGCTGGTCTCGGCGCAGGTCAACCTGCGTCTCGGCTCACCGGTCCTCGCGATCTTCGAGCGCTGGCTGCGCTGGCTGATCTTTGCCTTTGGCGCCGCGCACCTCTGCCAGGAGTTCCATCTCATCGACCGGCCGTTCTGGGCGCTGGTGACCGTGTTTGTCCTGATCTGGTTTCTCGGCGACACGCTGTACAACTGGCTCGGCATCCAGGCGCTGAGTGTCAGCCCGATGCCGCTGTTCCCGCGATACGTGCCGTCGCCGGGCGGGGAGGAATGGCCGGTCCAGCCGCGCCTGCTGCGCGTCCGCGAGTGGCTCCGCGCCCAAGGCTTCCGTCCGGTGCAGGCGCTGC
>JANJTQ010000179.1 GCA_024711005.1 Opitutaceae bacterium
CGGGAAGGGCGCAGGCCGCGCGGGCGGTGGCGCTGGCGGGATTTTTGATGTTTTGCGCCTCGTCGAGGATGACGACGTCCCAGGGCCGGGCGGCGAGCACCTCGGCGCGGAGGCGGAGCTGGGCGTAGTTGAGAACGAGGATTGGCGCGGAGGGGAGGGCGTCGGCGGGATCGGAGGCCGAGAGCGTGGCGGTGGCGAGCGAGGGCGTGAAACGGGCGGCCTCGTTGCGCCAGTTGGGCACGACGGATTTGGGGCAGACGACGAGGACGCGAAGGGGCGCGGCGTCGGGTCGCTCACGCTCCCCGCGACGCTCGGCGTCACGCTCCGAGGCGAGATGGAGGAGCCAGGCGAGAGTCTGGAGGGTTTTGCCGAGTCCCATGTCGTCGGCGAGTACCCCGCCGAGGCCGTGGGCGGCGAGGTGGGCGAGAAAATGGTATCCGTCCATTTGGTACGGGCGGAGCGTGGCATTGACGCCGACGGGCAGGGCGGGCGGAGGCACGGCGCGGAGTTCGGCGGCACGGGCGCGAAGGCGGGCGGCGAGCGCTTCGTCGTCGAGCGCGGCGTCGGCGAGCTGACGGGCGTGATAGCGGTGGGAGGATCGTTTGCCGGGGACGAGTTCGTCGTCGGGCGCGAGGCCGAGGCGGGCGAGGCGCGCAAGGGTGGCCTCGTCGTGTTCGACCTGGAGGCGTTGCCAGCCGCGGCTTGGAAGGCGCACCCATTGGCCGCGGGCTTTGAGCAGAAGGGAAATCTCCTCGGGGGTGAGGGTGAGGTCCTCGGCGCGGAACTCGATGTGGAGGTCGAACCAATCCTGGCCGGAACCTTTCGCGGGAGTGGCGGAGACGGCGAGACGGGCGCGGAGCGGGGCGCCGAGCAGGCCTTGGAGGTCGGGCGAGACGACGATCTCGGTGTCGGGCGGAAGGGTGGCGCGCCAGGCGACGAAGTCCTCGGGGAATGTGCGGGTGACGGGCCGGGCCCACGCTTCGTCCCAGGAGGACCATTGGAACTGAAAGGCTCTGAAACCGGCTCCGACGACGTTGGCCGCGGCGAGATCGAAAAGAAATTCGGGGCCCTCGGGCAGAGGAGAAGGGGGCGTGACGGTCCAGGTCCAACCGCCGATGCCGAGCCAGTGTTGTTCGGCGCGGGGCGCGTCGGAGTACGCGACGAGCCGGGCATGGAGGCGGTCGGGGGCTCCTTTCTCGGTCACGGTCGAGAGATGGAGGCGGGGGCGGAGGGAAATGGTTTTGTACCGCGAGGCGAGGTCGGCGGGAAGATCGACTCCGAGGGCGCGCAGGTGCGTGGCAAGGGAGGGGTCGGAGAGAGCGGCGACGGGGAGCTGGCGCGACGGGAGTTCGGGCGGGCCGACGTAGAGGCGGTTGGCGATCAGGTAGTGGGGTTTGGTGAAGTGAGGGAATGTATCGAGTTTTTCAGGAGCGGGTGAGCCGTCGGGCAGGAGGAGGGAGAGTTGGAGGCGCGAACGGTCGCCGGGGACGGGACGGGCGTGGAGGCGGAGCGGAGTGGGTTCGATGCGGAAGGGGGTGTCGTCGGCAAAGACGATGGCGGGGTGGGCGGAAGGTTGGTCGAGTGCGGCGCCGACGAGGTCGGAATCGACGCTGGACCGCTCGCGTTCCAGAGAGTGGTAGTTCCGGCAAGCCATGCGAAGGGCGATGGCGAGCTGGCCGGCGGCGGGCGGAAGCGACTCGAGTTCGGCGAGGGGGGCGTTCTGCAAGGCTTTGAGCCACTTCGCGGTGGGGGTTTTCCAGCCTTTGCCTTTGACCGGGAGGATTTGAAGTTCGGCGATGGTGCCGGAATCGATGACCAGGCGGAAATCGGAGGCCTTGGCGATTTCCATGGCCGTCGGGGAGACGGAGGGCGTGGCTGCGGTGGTGGCGTTGGCGACGTCGACGCGGGTGAAAAGACGGCGCCAAGGATCGAGTTCGCGCTGGAGGGTAATGTACTCGACGCGAGCGCGGACGGCGGAGGTGTCGGTAAGGGGGACGAAGGCCTCGGGAAGGGGCTGGTTGTGGCGTTCCCAGTCGTAGGCGATGAACTGCCACAGGGCCCAAGGGTCCGCGGGCGGTTGGGCGCGGGGCCACCAGTCCTCGAAGACCAGTTGCCAGTCATAGGAGCCGGGATCGCGGCGGGACCAAGGGGCGAAGCCGTGTTTGAGGAGTTGGCCGAAGCGGACGAGGCCGCTCTGGCGGATTTCGTGGAAGAGGGCGGAGAGTTCTCCGAGGAGGTGGATTTCCTCGCGGGTGAGATCGCGGCCGAGGCGGTTGGCGAGCTTGGGCGTCCACTCCTCGCGGAACGTGTGTCGGCGCGGAGCGGGGCCGGCGGCGGCGGAAGTCGCCGAGGAATCGACGGCGGTGGGGCGAGGAGAATTGGACGAGAGGTGGTTGGCGGTGGTGACGCCCGGGGTGGACAGGGCTTTTTGGCGGGCGACCAAGGTGGCGCCGAGGGCATAGACGTGTTTGCAGTCGGAGCCGACGGGGCAGGAGCAGGTGGAGGTCCAGAAACCCTCGGCGTCGCAGGCGAGGGTGACAGGGTACTCGATGCCTCCTCTGACGACTGCAGCGTACGTGCCGGAATCCGGATCCACGCGGAGGTCGCGAACGAGGTGTTTGGCGACGTAGGCCTGACCGCGCGCACGGGCTTGGGGGTCGAGGTCGCCGAGGTAGTCGGAGAGGGTCCGGAGGTCGGCGGGAGGGATCAACGGCTCGGGCATGGGCCTATCGATAAAGCGACCGGGTTTGCCGGGGCGTCAAGCCGCCTGCGCCCGACGGCGGCGGGTGGTTGGCCGAGCGGAGCCGACCAGGCTCGACGGGGCGGGAAATCGGACAGAGTAACCTATTGGGTTACTCTGTCGGGGGCGGCGGGATGGAGAAACATTGAGGGCCCCGGGTTAAAGAATCGCCCACGAACTGATCTGGCGGGAGGTGAACTCGAACTCGCCGATGCGGAGGTGGAGGAGTTCGCGGGGGTCGAGGGGCAGGTCGGGTGCGCGGCTGAGTTTGAGGCGGCCGGACAGATGAGGCATGGAGTGGTTTCGGAGCGTCACGCGGACGGGATCGCCGATGGGCAGGCTCCAGAGGCGGCAGATGTCGGCCACGAGGTCGCCGAGCGGATCGGGCATGGCGAGGACGGATGCGTCGCCCTCGGCGAGGAGGAACTCAACTTGCTCGGTGGGCGTTGGGCGCGTTGGCGCGGCGAGACGGGAGTGAGCGAAGGAAAGGGGTGCGTGGAATCGCGGTCGAGCGAGGCTGCAATGCGCGGCGGAAGGACAGGCCGTGGCGGCGAGTCCTCAAAGGGGAAGGCGAATTGTTCGTCGGGAACCACGAGACTCGGCGGCTGGAGGAAAGCGACGAGGAGGAGCGGAAGTGAGGAGGATAGACGCGGGACTTTTTAACTCCCGGGCGCGAAGCGACGCAGAAGGACGCAAAGTAAGGTGCGGAGTCCGAACTTTGCGTCCTTCGGGTCGAACGTTGCGTCTTGGTGCTAAAAAATTCGAAACACCGGATCAGTAAACCTGCTCTTCGAGCAGAGCGAAGAGGTCGGCTTCGGTGATGCGCTTTTGGGCCATCGAGTCGCGTTCGCGGAGGGTGAACGTGTCGCCTTCCTTCTCGATCGTGTCGAAGTCGATGGTCACGCACCACGGCGTGCCGATTTCGTCCTGGCGACGGTAGCGGCGGCCGACGGCGCCGGCTTCGTCGTAGAAGCAGGGATACTTGCGCTTGATCTTTTTGTAGAGCGCCTGGGCGCGGGCGACGAGCGCCTCCTTGTTTTTGAGCAAGGGGAGCACGGCGACTTTGACCGGTGCGATGCGCGGGCTGAGGCGCAGCACGGTGCGGGTCTCGGTGTTGCCCTTCTCGTCGGTGACCTGTTCCTCGGCGTAGGCGGAAGCGAGGACGGCGAGGAAAATGCGGTCGAGGCCCACGGCCGGCTCGATCACGTGCGGAACGAATTTTTTCTTGGTCGCCTCGTCGAAGATGTCCTGCGGCTTGCCGCTGGCGTTGGCGTGTTGTGTGAGGTCGTAGTTGCCGCGCGCGGCGATGCCCCAGAGCTCCTGCACGCCGAAGGGGAACTTGAACATGATGTCCGTCGTGCCCTTCGAGTAAAACGCGAGCTTCTCCTTGAGGTGGTCGTATTCAGAAAGATGCGACTCGGGCAGTCCGATGCTCAGGAGCCAGTCTTTGCACCAGTTGATCCAATAACGGTGCCACTTGGCCCAGTCGTCGTCCTCGTGAATGAAGAATTCCATTTCCATCTGCTCGAACTCGCGGGAGCGGAAGATGAAGTTGCGCGGGGTGATCTCGTTGCGGAACGACTTGCCGGTTTGGGCGATGCCGAAGGGGAGCTTCACGCGGCCGGTGTCGACGACGTTTTTGAAATCGACGAACATGCCCTGCGCGGTCTCGGGGCGCAGGTAGGCGACGGACGAGGCGTCGGTCATGGCGCCGACGTTCGTCTGGAACATCATGTTGAAGGCGCGCGGCGCGGTGAGATCGGGATTGCCGGTGGCGGGCGAAGGGATGAGGGCGATCTCTTCGGGTTTCGCCTCGGTCATGTCACGGGGCTGCACGGGGGCGAGGGTGCCCTGGATGGCCTTCTTGCGCTTCATCAGCTCGGCGGCGGCCTGGAGGTCCTCGGTGGTCTTTTCGCTTTCGAGAGCGGACACGTAGCCATGGGTCACGCCGTCAATGATGACGGGGGCGAAGAAGAGCTGGTCGGCGCGGTAGCGATTTTTGGATACCTTGCAGTCGACGAGCGGGTCGCTGAAGCCGGCGACGTGGCCGGATGCTTCCCAGACCTTCGGGTGCATGATGATGGATGTCTCGACGCCGACGATGTCATCGCGGCGGCGAACCATGTCGTTCCACCAGCAGTCGCGGATGTTCTTCTTCAACTCGACGCCCAACGGACCGTAGTCGAAGAAGCCGTTGAGGCCGCCGTAGATTTCGGAGGACTGGAAGACGAAGCCGCGGCGTTTCGCGAGGGAAACAACGGCCTCCATGAGTTGGGCGGATTCGGGTGCGGACGACGTGGACATGGCGGGATGGGTTAAGAGATCCGTGATCGGGACGGAAGACCCGTGATGCCGACCGCGGCACGCCGGAGTGCGTGGCAGCAGGCATAAGAGCGGAAGCGAACGAGATGCGTGCGACCGGGTCAAGGTTGCGCCTCGTGGTACGGCAATCGTGACGCGGGGTCCATGAGCGGCCTGTTTCCGCCGACATTCGCCGTCTTGGAACGGAAATAATCGTGGGCCAATTGCGCCGCCGCTTTCTTTGATTAGAATCCGCCCGCCATGAAAAAATTACTCCTTCCTCTGTTCGCGTCTTGCATGCTGTTGGTGACTTCGGTCTTTGCCGGCACCGACAAAGTCGCGGATATTTCCCACGACGATCTGAAGGCGGCCATTGCTTCCGGGAAGGTTGCGCTCATCGACGTCAACGGCACCGAGACCTACAACAACGGCCACATTCCCGGGGCGATCGATTTCGAGGCCAACGAAGCCAAGCTCGCGTCGCTCCTGCCCGCCGACAAATCCACGCTGGTGGTGGCGTATTGCGGCAACGAAAAGTGCATGGCGTACAAGCAAGGCGCCAAGGCGGCCGAAAAACTGGGATACACCAACGTGAAGCATTATTCGAAAGGCATCGCTGGCTGGAAAAAAGCGGGCGAGCCGACCGAAAAAGGCAGCTGAAGAAAACCGACCGGTTCTCTGCTTCCGCTCGCGCGTTCAGGTGCGAACTTCGACTTCCGGCTGGCATGCGCCAGCCGGTTTTTTTGGGTTCGCATCGTATAGACGCCCTGCGCGGACGACGGGACGCCAGCGGCGCGCAGGCATTATCCATTCGCGCCTTGCGCGCCACCCGCGGTCGGATGCATTGGAAGGCATGAAGGTTACGTTTACGCCAAAGGAATTCACCCGTCTGCTCGAACTCGTGCATTTGGGTATGCGCATGGTCGAGGGGCGCCAAGGTGAAGACTCGCCTCACGTGCAACGCTACGCGGAGCTTGAACAGAAGCTCTACGAAATGGCGACTCCGCTGGGCTGCGCCGACTTGGTGGATGTCGGCGACACCGGCCAGCTTGTGCCGTCCGAAAAGCTTCTCGACGACGAGCGGCTGGTGCGGATCACGGGCGATTACGACAACGATACCTTTTGGCATGAACTCGTTACCCGTCTCTCCGACCGGGACCTTGCGGGTGAGCAGGCCCGGCACTCGGTGCTTGGCGCCGGAGGGCCGCCGATCGACGCCGATGCACGTCTGCATCGGCTTGAAGACGCTTATTGGGAGGAATTTGAGAAAAATGATTTGGCCAACGTGATTCTCTTGCGAGGAGGCCAAGGCTGACCGCTCGGGCCAAGTCGCCTACGGCGTGGGCGTTTTTCGACAGTGAATTGTATTATTTGCGTATCCGCGGGTATTAAGAGATTGCCCGGTGGGGCCTTTTACCTTTTTTTAGCGAGCGTACCTCGCTCGTGAAAGCTCTCTGTCGCAGTCTCTTTTTTTTGGCGGTCACGTTTGTTCCGCTCATGGGACAAACGGTGACGGAGTCGTTCACGGGCTCGTCCGCTCCGGGCTGGGTGTTGGGCGGCAACAGCTATACGCCCGTTCTCACCTCGGGAGGACTCGATCCGGTTGACGACGGATGGCTGCGGCTTACCGACAATGCCAACAACCGTGCGACCTACGCGTATTACGATACCGCGGTGTCGTCGGCCAATCGCACGGTGTTCACCAGCTTCGACTACGCGAGCTACAACGGCACCGGTGCCGACGGTATTACATTTTTTCTTTTTGACGGGGCGGTGGAGTTTTCCGAAGGCGCGTTTGGTGGCTCGATGGGCTATGCGCCCAAGACGACGGCCGCCGGTGGCGAGGTCGACAAGGAGGGTCTCGCGGGAGGTTATCTCGCGGTTTCGCTCGACGATTTTGGTAATTTCTCCAACGCGACCGAAGGCCGTACGGGTGGTATCGGCTCCAATCCCAACGCGGTCGCCGTGCGCGGCCCCGGCAGTGGTTATGATGGATACGAGTTCATTGCCGCCACCGGTGACGGCACCAATGCCGCGCTGACCCAGCAGCTTGATTTTCCCACCTCTACGGCGCGGCCCGATCAAACCGGAGTCGACTACCGCCATGTCGAGATCCTCCTTACGCCGACCAATCAGCTCACCGTATGGCTGCAGTTTGGCGTTGATGGCGCGCTGACCAAGGTGCTCGAAGCCGATCTCTCCGGTTATCTGCGTCCCGAGACCCTGAAGTTCGGCTTCACTTCCGGGACGGGTGGTCAGACCGAGATTCACGAACTGCGCGCCCTCACCGTAGCCACCCTGGTCGCCAATCTTTGGGACAACGGCGCGAACGGCGGCGACAGCACCCCCGGTGATTGGGGCACTTCCGCCAACTGGAATCCCGACGTACCCGTCACCGGCGACGACATCCTCTTCGACAATACCTTCGTCTCCAGCGACCAGACGGTGAACGTCGGCGCCGCCACGACCCGCGTCATCCGCTCGATTCAGATCGACGCGCCGTTCAGCTACACGCTCAACAACGGCACTCTGGAATTTGACGATGCCGGCACGCCCGGATACGTGGGCATTTCGGTGACCCAGACCAACGGTGTTGCGTCTGCGGGCAACACGATCAATTCGGCCATCAGGCTTCAGACGAACGCGGGGGTTCGCAATGCCACCACCTCGACGCTCACGTTGGGCGGGGCGATCGATACGAACGGCAAAACGCTCACGGTGGACGGAGCCGGCAACACGACCGCCACGGGAGTCATTTCCGGTTCCGGGATGTTGGTGAAAGAACAGGCCGGCAACCTCACGCTCTCCGGCGCGAACACCTATTCCGGCGGCACGACGGTTTCGGGCGGCACTATCACCGCCGGCCATAATACCGCGTTGGGATCCGGGGGCGTCACCATGACCGGGGGCACGCTTGCCGGCTCCGGCAGCCCGACCATCGGCAACGCCGTTTCGCTGCAAGGGGACGCCGGCTTCTCGAACATTACGGTCTCGGGCGCGGTTTCGCAGACGGGCGGTAATCGTACGCTGACGCTCGACGGAGCGACGATTTCCGGCGGCGTGGTCCTCGCCGAAAACAACCAGGCTCGCACGCTCACGGCGAACGTGACCGCCGACTCGACGATCTCCGGAGTCATCGCCAATGGCGGCGGCACGGGGGCCGACGGCCTCACCAAGACCGGTGCGGCCACGCTCACCCTTTCCGGAAACAACACCTATACCGGCACCACCACGATCAACGAAGGCGCCATCAAACTTGGTTCCAGCGACCGACTGTCCAACAACAGCAACCTCGACCTCGCGGGTGGCACGCTCGACCTCGCCGGTTATTCCGAACGCATCAACAACCTCACGGTTACCGCGGCCAGCAACCTCGATTTCGGCCCCGCGGCAACCAGCAACTACTTTGTTTTTAACGATCTCACGGCGACCCCCAGCGGGGTTTTGAGCATCTACAATTGGGAGCAGGCCTCCGACATCATCGCCAGCGCGCAGACCCTCTCCGCCGCCGAGCTGAGCATGTTCTACTTCGTCGGGTTCGGCTCCGGTGCCACCCACTCCGACACGCAGGCGGTGGGTGCCTATGGGAGCGGCTGGAACCCCATCAACCCCAATACCAGCGGCTGGTATACTTGGGATAGTGGCAACTCCAGCGACCGCTGGGATCGTGGCGCCAACTGGGATCCAAACCTGAGCAACGGCTGGACCTCCGGCACCTCCACCAAGGTCGCCTTTGGAACGGGTGCCTATACGACCGTCGATTTGCGAGGCAACCGCACCATCAATGCCATGCGGTTCGATGCCGGCAGCGCCTCGTTCAACATCGGCAACAATCAAGGCGACATCCTCACCTTTTCGGGCCCGACCGCCAGCAGCGTGGCGTTCATCCAGCAGAACAGCTCCAACAACCAGAGCCTCACGATGGGAACCGTTTGGCTCGCCCGAAACACCGTCGTGGACATGGGGGGGGCCGGCGATCTGACGATCACCTCCGCGCTCATCGGTTCGGGCAATCTGGTGAAGGAAAACACCGGCGGTAAACTCATCCTCTCCGGCAACAGCACCACCTACGGCGGAGGCGTTTTCATCAACAGCGGTGTCGTGCAGATCACTTCCGCCAACGCCTTGGGAAACACCACCGGGACGACCACGATCAGCGAAGGCGCGACGCTTGAGTTGAACGGCGACACGTTTACCTCCAACGAAAACATCAGCCTTCGCGGCGAAGGCGTGGGCGGCACGGGCGCCATTCGCGGCATCGCAGGGACGACAACGCTGTCCGGTACGCTCACCCTCGCCGCCGACGCACGCATCAACGCCGATTCCGGCAATGCGCTGACGCTCGGTGGCACGGTTACCGGAGCCGGCAAGAACCTCACGCTCGGCGGTGCAGGCACCACCACGATTTCCGGCACGATCACCACCGGCGCCGGTGCCGTCACCAAGGACGGGACCGGCACGCTCACGTACACCGGAGCGGGCGCCAACACCTATACCGGTGCCACCACGGTCAACGCCGGCACCCTTGTCCTCAACAAGAACGCCGGCGTCAATGCCCTCGCCGGCAACCTCGTGATCGGCGACGGCACGGGCACCGACACCGTACGGCTCGGCACCAACCACCAGATCGCCGACGCGGCGACGGTCACGATCAACAACGGCGGTGTCTTCGATCTGAACGGCAAGCTTGAGACGATCGGCGGCCTAAATTCCGCATCGTCCGGCTCGCTGGTCCAGCTCGCTTCCGGCGGCACGCTCACGGTCGTCAATTCCTCCGCCAATTCCTTCGCCGGAACCTTCACGGGCAGCGGCGACCTCACCAAATCCGGCGTCGGTCGCCTCACTCTCTCGGGTGCCAGCGGCTCTTACTCCGGCACCGTCAACGTGAACGCCGGTATCGTCGCGGTGCAAACTGGTACCGCGCTCGGCACCGGCACCGTGAACGTCGCCAGCGGCGGCAACATCGAGGTTCAGAACAATGTCACCATGGCCAACGTCTTCTCCATCGCGGGCAATGGCAGTGGTGCCAGCGATGGCGCGATCGAGAATTTCTCCGGCAACAATACGCTCACGGGCAACATCAGCCTTGCCGACAATGCCCGCATCGGCTCCAGCAGCGGCACGCTCACGCTCTCCAGCGCCGGCACCCTCACGGGCGCCAATCGGAACCTCATGATCAGCGGCGCGGGCAACACGGTGATCAACCGCAATATCAACACCGGCACAGGCACGCTCACCAAGGAGGGCTCCGGTAACCTCACGCTCAACGTTGCCAACTCCTATACCGGTGCCACCGCGATCACTGCGGGCAAGATCACTGCGGGGACGACAGGCATCTTCAGTGACGCGGCCTCGCTGACCGTTCACACCGGCGCGGTCTACGACATGGCGGGATTCAGCGAGACAATCGGCTCACTTCAGGGCGGCGGAGCGGGAGAGGGCGGCTCGATTAATTTTGGCGGAGCCACCCTCACGCTCGCCAGCGGAGCGAGCGACTTCGGTGGCGATTTCGGCTTTAGCAACGGCACGATCATCCTCAACGCCGGCGCGTCGCTCACGCTCACCGACTCGTTCAACGCCACCAACATCAATATCATTCTCAACGGCGGTACCCTCTATCTGGGCGACGGGCTCACCCACACGTTCGGCGACCTCACTGTCACGGGCGTGGGCAACTCGGTCATCGATTTCGGCACCAGCGGCGCCACCATCGCCGAGTTTACCAGCGTGGACGTGACGGGTGCCGGCGACCTGTCGGTCAATAACTGGACGGACTACATCGACTATTTTATCGCCGGTACGAGTCCCGGTCCGCAGGGCAGCAGCCCGACCAACAAGGTGGTTTTCAGTGGCTTCGTCGGCAACGACACCAAGTGGGCCCCGCTCGTCGGCGGCAACGGTCAGCTCACGCCCGTTCCCGAACCCTCCACCTATGGGGCGATTTTCCTCGGTTCCGCCGCCGGTCTCTTCTGGCTCCGCCGTCGCCGCAGGGCAGGCAAGCGCACTCCCTAAATTTTGTCCTTAAGAATGGCGGGAATGTGGCCGTTTATGGGTGGCCAACGCTCAAAACGAGGCGTTGGGCCTGATAGGGCTTAGCCTGTTTGCTGGGTTGCCGCGTCCTGGGGTGGTTTACCTAGTGGGGTAAACTTCTCGTGAAACCCCGCCCCTACATCCTTGCGTTGTCCGCTCTTGCGTCCGCTCCGGTCGCATTCGCGGCCACGGTGTGGGACAACAATGGCAACGGCGGCACGCCCGGTGATTGGGCGACTTCCCTCAATTGGGACGCCGATGTGGTTCCTGCCACGGGAGCGGACGTCGTTTTCGATAACGCCTTCGTTTCGACCGTCCAGACGGTGAATGTCGGCGTGGCTGCCACCCGGGTCATTCGCTCGATTGGGTTCGACGCTCCTTTCGATTACACCCTCAACAACGGCACGCTCCGATTTAACGACAACGGCGTACCGGGGTTTACCGGCATCGCGGTCACCCGGACCAACGGCGTTGCGCCGACCGGCCAGACCATCAACTCGGCCATCGCTCTCGACATTGCCGCCACGATTCGGAACGCCGCCACCACGACTTTGGCGCTCACCGGTACGATTAACAATGGCGGTTACTCCCTTACCTTCGATGGCGCGGGCAACACCACGGTCGCGGGCGTGATCTCCGGCTCCGGAACGTTGGCGAAAACGCAGACGGGAACGGTGACTCTATCCGGCGCCAACACCTACACGGGTTCCACCACGATTACCCAAGGCGTCCTGCAACTCGGGGCGAGCGACCGCATCGCCGACACCGGCAACCTCGTGCTTGAAGGCGGCGCGTTTGATCTCAACACGCACTCCGAGCGCGTGGGCAATCTGTCCTGGACTGCCGATTCCTTTATCGACTTTGGCGTGCCGGGAAATGCCAACACCCTCCTCGTCAACAACGTCACCTCCGCCAGCGGCGTACTCACGATCGACAACTGGACATCCGGCGTGGATTTCCTCGGTTCCCTCAACACCGGCATCAGCCCGGCGATCCTCGATTCCATCTATTTCTCCGGCCTGGGACCGGGTGCGACCTTGGCCGCGACCACCACGGCCAGCCCGGGAGGTTATGCCGGCAACTTTTATCAAATCACCTCGGGCGCCGGCGCTGCGACCGTCTGGGACGGCGGGGCCAACACCAACGCGTGGGACAGCCAGGGCGGTAAAAACTGGGACGTTAACTCAAGGCCGGCCGACAACGCCCACGTCGCCTTCGGCAGCGGGCCTTACGCCACCGTCGACCTGAGCGGCGATCGCACCGTAAACGCGATTACTTTCCTGGAGGACGCCTCCAGCTTCACCCTTTCCAACAACGTCCTCACCCTCAGCGCCGTCAGCACCACCGGTCTCGCCGCGATTATTCAGAAATCGGCGAACCTTCAGACGATCACCTCCGCCGTCTCTCTCGGTCGCGACACCGTGATCGACATCACGGGTTCCGGTAATCTGGCCATCAACGCGGCCATCACTGAAACCGGCGGCACCCGCCGGCTCGTCACGGTTGGGGATGGCGACGGCAAACTCATCCTCGGCGGTACGGACCCGAACACCTACAGCGGCGGACTTTTTATCAACCGGGGAGTCGTCGAAGCGCAAAAGACCTCCGCCCTTGGCACCGGCGCCGCCACCATCGCCTCGGGCGCCGCGCTGGAGCTCTCCGGTGGCATCACTCCCACGAACGCCATCACCGTCGGCGGTTCCGGCGTCGGTGGAAATGGCGCGGTCCGCAATCTTTCCGGCACCAACACCCTCTCCGGCAACCTGACGCTGTCCGACGACACCCGACTTCAGTCCGATTCCGGCACGCTCACGGTTTCCGGCGGAGTCTCCGGCTCCGGACGCGACCTTAATGTCGGCGGCTCCGGCGACACGACGATCTCCGGAGTGATTGGCACCGGCGCGGGCAACGTCACCAAAGACGGCGCCGGCGTGCTCACCCTGTCCGGTGCCAGTACCTACACCGGCACCACCACGATCAATGCGGGCTCGGTTAATCTCGGCGCCTCCGATCGCCTCAACAACAGCAGTAGCGTCACCATCGACGCCGCCGGCACGCTTGATCTCGGGGGCTTTTCCGAGCGTATCCACGACCTCACGGCGTCGGGGGACGGCGCCACCCTCGATTTCGGCGCCACCGGCTCGGCGAATACTTTCCTGTTCGATACCTTTACCGCGCCCGCCAGCGGTGTGCTGGTTGTGAACAACTGGGAGACCGGCCTCGATAATCTCGCCACGACGGTCAGCGGTCAGACCAGTATCGGCAGCATCTACTTCTCCGGTGTCGGCGTCGCCGCCTATAACGGAACCGCCACACTTTACGGCGGAGTTCGCTATCTCCTGAAACCCGTCACCGCCACGGAAAAGGAATGGAACGGCACCACCGACAACACGTGGAATGCTGCGGGCAACTGGACGGATCCCACCAAGCCCGACACCGACGAAGTGGCCCGCTTCGAAGCCTATGGCGTTGCCCGGCCCAACGTCACGCTCGACGGCGACAACACCATCGCCGGCCTCGTTTTCGGCACCGGCGCATCCGTCGAGTACACGATCTCCGGCACCTCCACCCTGACGCTGAGCGGTACCGTTCCCTACGTTCAGCAACAGAGTACCAACGATCAGACGCTGGCCATGAGTACCCTCCGGCTCGACGGCAACACCGTGGCCGACATCACCAGCACCGGCGACCTGACCATCAACGCCGCCATCACCGAAACCGGTGGTGCCCGTCGCCTCATTCGTGACGGAATGGGCGCCGGCAAGCTCGTCCTTGGCGGCACCGATGCCAACACCTTCAGCGGCGGGCTCTTCATCAACAACGGGGTTGTCGAAGCGCAAAAAACCTCCGCTCTCGGCACTGCCGCCGCCACCATCGCCTCGGGTGCCGCATTGGAACTCTCCGGCGGCATCACGCCGACCAACGCCGTTACCCTCGGCGGCACCGGCGTCGGCGGAAACGGAGCGATTCGCAACCTCTCCGGCGACAACACGCTTTCGGGCAACCTCACGCTGACCAACAACACCCGCGTTCAATCCGACTCCGGTACGCTCACGCTCTCCGGCGGGATCATCGGCTCAGGGCTCAATCTCACTGTCGGAGGCGTTGGCAACACCGTGGTCTCCGGCGTCATCGGCACCGGTGCGGGCAATGTCACCAAAGACGGAGCCGGCGTGCTCACCCTTTCCGGCGCCAATACCTACACCGGCACCACCACGATCAGCCAAGGCTCGGTCACGCTGGGTTCCGCGAACCGCCTTGCCGACGCCAGCACCCTTCACCTCGCGGGTGGCACGCTTAATCTCAACGGTCACTCCGAACAGGTGGGCAACCTCACTGTATCCGCCGACAGCAATATCGATTTCGGCGCGGCGGGGACCGACAATAATTTCCTCTTCAGCGCCTTCACCGCCACGCCCAGCGGCGTCCTGAGCATCTACAATTGGGAACGTGGCAGTGACTTCTTCGCGAGCAGCGCATCGTTGTCTGTCGGCGAACTGAGCATGTTCTATTTCGTTGGCTACGGGTCGGGCGCATCCCAACTCGCCGCGCAAAGCATCGCCGGCTACGGGGGCGGTTGGCGCCCCCTGGATGCCGCGCTCATCGAGTGGTATACGTGGGACAGCGGCGCTGGTAACGAGCGCTGGGACATGGGTGCGAACTGGAACCATCTCACCTCGGATAACAAGACGCCCGCAACGAACTCATGGGTGGCCTTCGGTTCCGGTGCGCAAACCGTCATCGACCTCCGGGCCAATCGAATCGTGAACGGCATGCGCTTCGACGCCGGCAGTGCATCGTTCGACATCGGCAACGGACTGGCCGATACGCTCACTTTCTCCGGAGCCGTCGCCAGCAGCATCGCGTTTATTCAGCAAAACAGCTCCAGCAATCAGAGCCTGACCATGGGCACGGTTGCACTGGCTCGAAACACCGTCGTCGACACGGCCGGCACCGGCAATCTTACCCTCACCTCGGCGCTGACCGGCACGGGCAACCTCGTTAAGGAAAACACCGGCGGAAAACTCATCCTCTCGGGCGCCAGCACGAGTTACGCCGGCGGCATTTTTATCAACAACGGCGTGTTGCAGATCACCGCCAACGATGCCCTCGGCAATACCACCGGCGCGACCACGGTCAGCAATGGCGCCACCCTTGAGCTCAACGGCGGCACGATTACCTCCGGCGAAAACATCGGCTTCAGTGGCACCGGAGTGTCTTCGGGCGGAGCGATTCGCAACATCGCCGGAACGAACACCCTCTCCGGCACGCTGACCCTGGCCGCGGACAGCCGCATCAACGCCGACGCCGGCACCCTTACGCTCGGCAACACCGTCACCGGTTCGGGTTTTAATCTGACGCTCGGCGGCGCGGGCGACATCGCGGTGTCCGGCACGCTCGCCACCGGTGCGGGTGCCGTGACCAAGGACGGCGTCGGCACGCTCACGTACAGCGGTGCCACCGCCAACACCTACACGGGCGAAACACGGGTCAATGCAGGGACTCTCGTTCTCAACAAAACCGACGGCACCCACGCCGTCGCCGGCAACGTTGTGATCGGCGATGGCACCGGCACCGACACGGTTCGGCTCGATCAAAACAACCAGATCGCCAACACCGCCTCGGTCACGATCAACAGCGGCGGCGTTCTTAACCTGAATGACAAGACCGAGACCATCGGCGGCCTCAACGCCGTCGCCTCGGGTTCGCAGGTTCAACTCGGCACCGGCGCGCTGACCATCAACAACGCGAGCGCCAACTCCTACGCCGGCACGTTCACCGGCTCCGGCGGGCTCACCAAGACCGGCACCGGGCGTCTCACGCTTTCCGGTTCCAGTGGCTCCTACACCGGCACCACCCAGGTCAATGCCGGCATGATCGCGGTCCAGACCGACACCGCGTTAGGCACCGGAGCGGTCGTTGTCGGATCCGGCGGCAACGTCGAGATTCAGAACTCCATCTCCATGGCCAACGCCTTCACCATTCAGGGCGATGGCAGTGGCGCGATGGACGGCGCGATCGAGAACCTCTCCGGCACGAATACGCTCACGGGCAACATCACCCTGTCCGGCAACACCCGCATCGGTTCCAGCAGCGGCACGCTCACCTTGGGAGGCGCGGGCACGCTCACCGGCACGGATCGCAATCTTACGATCAGCGGCGTGGGTGACACGGTGATCAACCGCAATATCAACACCGGGACCGGCACGCTGACCAAAGAGGGCGGCGGCACACTCACACTCAACGCGGCCAATTCCTACACCGGCGCGACCACGATCGTTGGCGGCACGCTCACCGCCGGCGCCAGTGGCATCTTCAACGATGCCGCCTCGTTGACCGTACACACCGGTGCGATCTACGACATGGCCGGCTTCAGCGAGACGATCGGATCGCTGCAAGGCGGCGGGGCCGGGAACGGTGGCTCGATCGAGTTTGGCGGAGCCACCCTCACGCTTGCCAGTGGAGCGAGCGACTTCGGCGGCGATTTCGGCTTCAGCAACGGCACGATCGTTCTCAACACCGGCGCGTCACTCACGCTCACCGACTCGTTCGACGCCGCCAACATCAACATCGTGCTCAACGGCGGCACCCTCTATCTGGGGAGCTCGCTCACGCATACCTTCGGCAACCTGACGG
>JANJTQ010000211.1 GCA_024711005.1 Opitutaceae bacterium
GCTTGACGAACTTGCCGCTCTGGATCTCGGCGAGGATCTTCTTCATTTCCTTCTTCGTGTTCTTGTTGATCACGCGAGGACCACGGGTGATGTCGCCATACTTGGCGGTCTCGGAGATCGAGAAGCGCATGCCGGAGATGCCCTTTTCATACATCAAATCGCAGATGAGCTTCAGCTCGTGGAGGCACTCGAAGTAGGCCATTTCGGGCTGGTAGCCCGCCTCGACGAGGGTCTCGAAACCGGCCTGAACGAGGGCGGACGCGCCGCCGCAGAGCACGGCCTGTTCGCCGAAGAGGTCGGTCTCGGTCTCTTCCTTGAAGGTGGTTTCCAAGACGCCGGCGCGGGTGCTGCCGATGCCCTTGGCCCAGGCGAGGGCGTTCTTCTTGCCCTTCTTGGAGGGGTTCTGGGCGACCGCGATGAGAGCGGGCATGCCTTTGCCTTCAACGTAGAGGCGGCGGACCATGTGGCCGGGTCCCTTGGGGGCAACCATGATGACGTCGACGTCGGCGGGAACCTTGATCAGGCCGAAGTGAACGGCGAGGCCGTGCGAGAAAACGAGGGTCTTGCCCTTGGTGAGGTTGGGCTCGATGTCGTTCTTATAGACGTCGGCCTGCTTCATGTCGGGGAGACCGACGAGGATGACATCGGCCTGGCGAACGGCCTCGGCGGTCGAGACGACGGTGAAGCCGTGCTTCTTGGCGACGGGAGCGGACTTGGAGCCCTCGTAAAGGCCGATGATGACCTTGACGCCGGAGTCCTTCAGGTTGAGGGCGTGCGCGTGGCCTTGGGAGCCGTAGCCGAGCACAGCGATGGTCTTGTTCTTGAAGAGGCCGAGATCGGCGTCTTTGTCGGTGTATACTTTAGCGGGCATGATGTGAAAAAGCGGTTGGGTGATTTAACGAAGGACGGGCTCAACGCATCTGCGCGAGGGCGCCGGTGCGGGCAAGTTCGATGATGCCAAAGGGCTCGATGAGCTTGAGGAAGGCGCTGACCTTGTCGTCGTCACCCGTCATCTCGATGATGACCGACTCGTGGGAGACGTTCACGATCTTGGTGCGGAAGATATCGCTGATCTGCATGATCTCGGAACGGGTGCGGGAATCGGCCTTGACCTTGATGAGCACGAGTTCGCGGGAGACGGCCTGGCCCTCGGTGAAATCGGCGACGTCGACGACGTTGACCAGCTTGCGGAGCTGTTTGATGCAGAGGTCGAGCGCGGAGTCGTCGCCCTTGAGGACGGCGGTGATCCGAGACAGCGACGCGTCGTGAGTGGGGGCGACGTTGAGCGAATCGATATTGAAGCCGCGGCCGGAAAACATGCCGGCCACGCGGGCTAGAACGCCGAACTTGTTCTCAACGAGGACTGAGATCGTGTGTCGCATTGCGATTATTGGGTGTGGAAATTATGGTGGACGCTGAGGGACTCGAACCCCCGACACCCTCGGTGTAAGCGAGGTGCTCTAACCAACTGAGCTAAGCGTCCGAACCAAAGTTGAGAGATAAGCGGGCCCGGGTGGTGGGTGACAAGGATTTATTAGGGGGAGGTGCCGCCGTTCCCCACTCGCTCACGCTCGCGGCTACGAAAAAACCGCACTCCTCAGATGCCGGCCGCCGCCTTCGGCTTCAGAATGCCTTCGCGAATCATCAGCTCGGCGTTCTGCACGGCATTGAGCGCCGCGCCTTTCCAAAGGTTGTCGCCGCTCACCCAGAACGAGAGACCGTTGTCCCAAGCCGTGTCGACGCGCAGGCGGCCGACACCACACTTCACCTTTTCGGCAAAATCGAGCGGGGTCGGGTATTTCCGGTTGGCCACGTCGTCGACCAACTCGGCGCCGGGGAACGCGGCGATGGCGGCGCGGGCCCTGGAGAGGTCAACCGGACGCTCAAACTCGGCGCTGACCGAAATGGAATGGGCGCGCACGACCGGCACGCGCACGGTGGTGGCGGATACCTTCAGGTCGGGCAGCCCCATGATTTTGCGGGTCTCCTGCGCCATCTTGGTTTCCTCGCCCGTGTAGCCGTCATCGCCGAACGTATCGATCTGAGGGATACAATTGAAGGCGATCTGATAGGGATAGACCTTGTGCGAAAGGGGCTTGCCGGCGGCGTGGGCCTGAATCTGGTCCTCGAGCTCGCGCACCGCCTCGGCACCGGTGCCGGAGACGGACTGATAGGTGGAAACAATGATGCGTTTCACGCCGAATGCCTGGTGCAGCGGCCAGAGGCCCATCAACATGACGGCGGTCGAACAGTTGGGATTGGCGATGATGCCGTCGTGGTTGCGCAGTTTGTCCGGATTGATCTCGGGAATAACCAGCGGGATGTTCGGGTCCATGCGGAGAGCCGAACTCTTGTCGATCACGACGCAGCCGGACTTGACGGCATCGGCCGCAAGCGCGCGCGTGACGGAACCGCCGGCGGCAAAGAACGCCAGATCCACGCCTTCGAAGGCGCCGAGCCTGGCTTCCTCGATCGTGAATTTCTTGCCGAAACGCTCGACGACCTTGCCCGCCGAGCGCGCCGAGGCGAACAGCCGCAGCGAGCCCATGGGGAAGTTACGCTCATGCAAAAGTCGCACGAGCTCTTGACCGACGGCCCCGGTGGCGCCGACGATGCCGATGACGTAGTTGTTACTCGTATTCACGATGAAATCTCCTTGGGAGTCGGTCACTGAAACATGCACCCGCCTCGGCATCAAGTCCGCAGAGCGGTTGCTCGCCGTGCACATCGCCACACAAACGATGCAGTTTTTTCGCGGCCCGGAATTGGTGCGCAGTTACGTCATTTCCACGTCCAAGCGCCCTCCCTCCAACGTGAAAGATTCCCTCGGCACCCCGGTCGGCCTCCACGCCATCGCCGAGCGCATCGGCGCCGGCCAGCCTCCCGGCATGGTGTTCAAAGGCCGCGTGTCCATCGGACATCATTACTCCGAGCTGCCTGACGCCGAGACCCACCCGAATTTGATCACCAGCCGCATTCTCTGGCTGCGCGGACTGGAACCGGGCGTGAATCAAGGCGGCAACGTGGACAGCTACTCGCGCTACATTTATCTGCACGGCACCAATCACGAGGAGCGTCTCGGCACGCCGCAAAGCGCGGGCTGCGTCCTCATGCGCAACCTCGACATCGTCGAACTCTACGAAGACGTGCGCGCCGGGGATTTCGTGTGGATTGAGTAGTCCGACGTGGGAGCGTTTCGAGCGTGAGCGACAGTCCGCCACTCTCTCGCGATTTCCGATTTCCTGGCTTGTCGTGGGAGCGAGCTTGCTCGCGATGGTTTGGGATTCAGTGCAGTCGGAATCAATACAAAGCGAGCAAGCACGCTGCCACCAAAAGACCGGAAAACGGAAAACGCGAGAGAGTTCGGGGCAGTCGCTCACGCACGAAAACCTCCCACC
>JANJTQ010000237.1 GCA_024711005.1 Opitutaceae bacterium
CTGATTGAGCAACCCCGGCCGGTCTTGATGAGGAAGCGACCAGTGGCCCTGGAATAAGCAGGCAGAGCAATAGACTGGGTATCGTTAAGCGGAGAATATACATAACTTTTACAACAAGTTGGCAGGTGGCGCACGATCTTGCGCCACCTGCCTGCGGCACCCATGGATTCACGGAAGCCTTTCCGGAGCCGAAGCGACCCGGACTGAAAGCAATTATACTAAGACGGTAGTTTCCGAGACACTTGCGCGAGGCCAAACCGTCCTTCTGTTATCGGGGTAAGGCCTCTTTCCGGGTCCGGGAGCAGGCTCCGGGGGGGGGAGGATTCACCCGTGAAGCGTGCGGCGGCGCAGCGAACCGGCAACGAGCATCGCGGCGGCCCCCACCAACAACGCGGAGGACGGCTCCGGAATTTGCGCCAGCGAGATGTTATCAACATATGTCATCGCGCCTCCACTGGCCGTCGGCGAATAGAGACTGACTCGATCGACATTCAGAACGCTATTGGAGTTGGCATTATAATAATCGAAGACCGTGGTGACCCCGCTGTTGGCCGTAATGGACGTACCGTTGACCGTTGCGCTCCACTTCTCGGTGGATGAATCAAACGTTACCACGAGTGAATAAGCGACGTTCTGCAGAAGCTTGGAATCGAAATTATAACTCACGTTGCTTGCGTCCCAAGAACTGAATACGCTCCCCCAACGAATCAGCAAATTGACCGCAGTGTCCACATTGGGAACGCCGGTCGATACGCTGCTGTTACCGAGTTTGACGTAAGTATAGCTGTTGACATTCGCCCCGTACAGATCAATGGAAAATGTCCCCGCCGTATAAGCGGTGTCGTTCTTGTAAACCACATAAGTGCTTAACGCGGCACTGTTGATGTACATCGACTGGTTTCCGACGCCGCCAAACGGGTCGGCATTGGTCGAATTGCCGTCGACGACCGTGACACTGGCACCGGTCGTAATCCAGTGTGCGCCCGACGGAGCGGCACCCACCGTGTCGGACTGGAAGTCCTCGGGCAAAGCGGCCCATAGCGACGCAGGCATGATGCTGGCCACCAGACAGGTGCCCAGAAAGCGGGAACAGTGAAGTAGGGATTTGGTATTCATTTTACGTTTGGGGTGTTCAGGAACTGTATTTGTTGGATCCGTTAACCGATGTGTTATTTATTGTTTTTGTGTTTGCTGAGTGCCTGCGAAAATAACGTTGTCGACGAAAATTAAAGCCCCCCCGTTCACAGCCGGGACGTACCAGTGAACGCGATCAATGTAAGATACTTTATGGGACAGAGAAGCATTTTTCCTGAAGTAGTCGAACGTCTTGACGGAACCGCCGTTGGCGGTGATTGGCATCCCATTAATCGTCCCGTTCCAAGTCTTGGCACGTGAATCGAAGGAGATGCGAATCGAATACACCGTCTCCGGGCTGAGGACGCCGTCCAAAGTCAACGATTCGCCCTTGGCATCCCATGACTCAAAAACCTGCCCCCAGCGAATAAGGAGATTCACCGCTGTGTAATCGTTTGGAATTCCGTTGTAAACACTGCGATTACCTAGTCTTATATAAGTATAACTCAGCTTTCGCTCAGCATAAATATCCATGGAGAGCGATCCCTTCTCGTGAGAGCCATCGCTTCCATACACCACATAGGTATTCACGCCGCTCCGAGTGGTGTCGATCAGCATCGATTGATTGCGCGCCCCCCCGAACGGATCAGGATCGGCGGAGCCACCGTCCACGATGGTAACCTCGGCTTGAGGCGTGATGAGATGCGCATTGGAGGGAGGAGTCCCTACTTTTTCGCCTTGGAAGTCCTCCGCCTTTACGTCGTAAGAGACTCCGAAGAACGCCGCAGCCATCACAAATTTTACGGTGAGCACCCGGGAGCAGAACATGTTAGTCTTTATCATAAAATATAACGATCAGTCATTCTTCAGTCCCCAAAAATATTCGCTGCCCGCCGCTGTCGGACGGATGGCATCAAAGGTGCGCCACTCGCAGTGCCCATCAAGAAAGGCAAAGTTGGCGCCGTCTCCGTGGTAGCGGCCAATCGCACCCATCATACTTCCATCCTCCGCCCATTTTGACGACTGTCCTTGGGAGGGGAAAGGACTGTACACATACCCTTCGGCGGCCCCCGTCGTCTTTTCCCAACAGCCCACCAGCATCAATTTGCCGGGATGCCTCCAATGATTCACATTCTGCTTTTGCATACTACTCGCAGAATCGGACCGATAAGGAAGAGCCGGATAATTCCAGCCATATCCCACAGCATCCTCATTATTGGAGGGGCATTTGAGGACTTCATCGGTTCCACCGTACTCCTTCAGGCTTTGATACCATTTACGTCCGGTGGTGTAGTTGTGACCGAAAGGTAGCTTATTGCCGTGATCGGAAGCATATAGCTTAATGCTCACGGCGATGCTCCGGGTATTACCAAGGCATTTCGCCTGTCGCGAATGACCCAGCGCTTTGTTCGTGGTGAATCCAATCACCAGAATCAGGACGCTGATGATGGCTATCACGGCCAACAACTCCACCAAGGTAAACCCGGAGGAGCGAAGGCGCATACGAAATGTGGTAGGGGTGAAAGCCATCTTGGGGCAAAACGAAATCCAGGTTCCGATCCGGGCTTAGCCAAAGGCCAAGACTTGTCCGGCGATTAGGCCATGCGTCTCGGTGGGCGCCGGGGTCGCCACCAGCAAGGTCACATCGACCTCGCTGGAAATCGCCTCAAGAGAGACAAATGCGTCGCAGCCAGTCAGCTCCACCGCCTCTGCGCAACGCCCAAGGCCGTCGTCCACCACGGCGGGTACCCGCCCACCGCTATGCTTGCGGAGCGGCTCCCGATTCCAATGCAAGCCGGCACGACTCAAACCGACGATCCCCACGGAAACTTGTTTTTCAGGCATGCGTTAATCATCGCAAATCCCATCCTTTTTATCAATGGGGACAACCGCCCAGTATTTATACTATTCCGCTTTCAGTCATCGGCGATGCTCCGGTATCCGGCCGGCAAACCTTTCTTCCAAAAGATGCCCATTTCAGGAGCCTAATCGCAAGCAGATCGCTCATTTTTCCGGCTTCTCACCGGTGTTGCGATTGATTGAGCGGGAGCAGCCTCTACACTTAGACAGATCGACTTCGGGTCGTCGCTTACCAACGCCTCGATCAATTCGCGAAGTGAACAGATCACATAACACTCTATTATTAAAAAGACTGCACCCCGACATCACGGACGGCAACGGCTCGCGGCAAAGACCAGTACATGTTCGTCGTGTTATTACTACGGCACCATTTTCAACCGGAAGTAATTTGCTCCATAAGTTCATCGTGCCCTGCATATTTTCACTACTCCGTTGAAGGTAAAAGAGTCGATCTCTTTTTGCGGGATTAACCAACACACGAGTTGCACCGGGCCGGTGTCATCATCTCAACGGCACTTTGGCGATTTTTGCGCTAGAAACCCCTTGGCGGGTGCGCTTTCTCGAAAGCGCATAACCTCTCCACGCCTAATCCGCAGGCAATAAAGACGCCGCGGCCCTATCCGTGAAAACGAATGCGTTCGGATGGTACCTCAAAATCATCGCCGGACACTCCGGGCGGACCGGCGAAAAACACACGTCGCACACCGCTCGCGCTTTGCTCGGACCCGCGGCGATTCCACAGAGCATTCCGGCGGACGCAAGGACGGGCATAGTGATGGACAGCGCCCGGTCGGGTACGTCCGCGCTTTTGGAAAACAACCCGGCATCGACTTGCTCCTGGCGACAGACGGAATGCAACTCGACAAGCCTGACCCGAGCGCGGTCTCGGAAATTTGCCACCCCCGGCCTATTAAAACCGATGCCACCGTCCCGCCTGATGACACAGGTGACGATATCGATCGGGCGGGCCAGCAGCTCCGCGTAACGAACAAGTTCCGCATTGATGCGCAAGGCCGATCCTCGAATTGGAACGAACTCCGCAACATCGACGTGGTTCAAAAAGCGAGCCTTCAGATAGTGATGGAAGCTTTCCGGATGCTTGGCATTTAATCCCACATATTCGTCCATCTGGAACACCTCCACCCGCGACCACTGATCCGGCGAGGCTTGAGCAAGCTTCACCAACGCCTCGTAAAAATCATCCAATGATGATCCGGTCGCCAGCATGATGCGAACGTACCCTTGAAAACGGAGCAGCCGAGAAATCTCAGTCTGCACGCAAACGGCCGCAGCCGTCCCCATCGACCCTCGTTGATCGCACCGATGAAGCACCAGTGACCGAGATTGTGATGCGGGCATAGGCATATGATGTCCCCCTTTGCCTTCCCTGCGTTCAGCGCACCGGTTCACGCGCCAGCCTGCAGGGCGGCGATCACCGACACATCCTCCATCGTAGTCACGTCGCCTTGCACCGTTTTGCCAGCGACTATGTCCTTGAGAATTCGTCGCATGATCTTCCCTGAACGAGTCTTTGGAAGACCCGACGCAAAACGCACTTGGTCGGGACGTGCCAGCGCTCCGATTTCACGTGCCACGTGGGCGCGCAACTGCTCGGCCAGCTCCGGCGATGAGGTTTGCCCCTCCTTCAAGATCACAAACACGATCAACGCCTGGCCTTTGAGATCATCGGGCTTCCCCACCGCCGCGGATTCGGCCACCGCCGGATGCGTGCCCAACGCGCTTTCGACCTCCGCCGTGCCGATTCGGTGACCGGAAATATTCAACACGTCGTCGATCCGTCCAATAATCCAAAAATATCCATCCTTGTCCCGACGCGCGCCATCTCCCGTCAAATACCATTCCGGATGCCGGGGGTACTCGCCAAAATAAGTGCGCGCATACCGTTCGTCATCGTCCCAAAGCGTGCGCAACATCGAGGGCCAGGGACGGGTAATCACGAGTTTGCCGTCCTGACCCTCCGCAACCTCCCGCCCTTGATCATCCACCACGCGGGGGACGATGCCGAAAAACGGCAGAGTGGCCGACCCGGGCTTGAGCGGGGTGGCCCCGGGCAGTGGGGTGATAAGAATAGACCCGGTCTCCGTCTGCCACCACGTATCCACGATCGGACAGCGGTTCTTCCCGATCAGCTTGTAGTACCATTGCCAAGCTTCCGGATTGATCGGTTCTCCAACGGAGCCAAGCAAACGCAAAGAAGTGAGCTTGTGTCGGAGCACGTGTTCATCGCCCCACCGCATGAACGCACGAATGGCGGTCGGTGCCGTGTAAAGAATCGTGAGCGCGTGACGATCGACCATCTGCCAGAAACGATCCGGCTCGGGATGATTGGGAGCTCCTTCATAAAGAAAGATCGTCGCCCCATTGCTCATCAGTCCGTACACGACATAGCTATGCCCGGTGATCCAACCGATATCGGCGGAACAGAAATAGCGATCGGTCGCGCGTAGATCGAAAACATAGTGGGAGGATAGTTTCGCACCGAGCAGGTATCCGGCCGACGTATGCAACACTCCTTTGGGTTTCCCGGTGGAACCCGAAGTATAAAGGATGAAGAGCGGATGCTCCGAATCGAATGCCTTGGCTCGATGTATCGCCGGAGCCCCCGCCAGCATTTCATGCCACCATACGTCGCGGCCCGCATGCATTCCCACATTATTGCCGGCGCGTTTTACCACCAACACCGTTTGGACCGAGGGTGTATGCGCGAGAGCCTTGTCTGCGGCCGACTTGAGTTCCACCACTCTACCACGACGCCAACCGCCGTCAGCCGTGATAAGCAACTTGGCCTGACAATCGTTGATACGATCTTTCAGAGAATCCGAAGAAAAACCTCCAAAGACCACCGTATGAATAGCCCCCACCCGCGCACAGGCCAGCATCGCCACCACCGCCTCGGGGATCATCGGAAGGTAGATCGCGACACGATCCCCCTTCCCGACACCAAGGTTGTCCAGCACGTGTGCAACACGACAAACATCGGAGTGCAGCTGCAAATACGTGAGGGTACGTACATCCCCCGGCTCCCCCTCGAAGATAATTGCGGCCTGATTTTCTCGGACAGTACCGATGTGCCTATCGAGGCAGTTCTCCGCCACATTCAAAATTCCGCCCGTAAACCACTGCGCGTGAGGGGCCTTCCACTTTATGACATTCCTGAACGGACGCCGCCAAATGAGGTGTTCCTCCGCCATGCGTTTCCAAAAAACCTCCGGCTCCCGAACCGACTCGGTATACAACCGTTCATAGGCGGCGAAGCTCCCCAAGTTCGAGGCGCGCTGAAACACGGCGGCCGGCTTATAAACACGAGAGCGATGCGGAACGGCTGATGGTGGAGGAATCATTTGGGGAAAAATTATACGGGTATTACGCGGCAGGTGCCGCGTAGAAAATCTCCGATTTAGTATTCATGAAATGATACATGTGGACGGCCGACAACGGACCCCATGCTGGATCCCGGGTCGATCGTTACGGCGGCAGCTGCGCCTCCATGCGTAGAGCTCCAGGGCGGTTTATCGTCTGCTAGTCAAGAAACGCGCGATCCTCACGCTCCAGCACGGAGGCTAATTGATCGTTCCACACGACCTTCCCGACTGAACTTCTGCGGCTTAGTGCAGCCCTCCCGGCAGGTGCCAGTCTTCCGGACCGATGGTGACGGGCATTCCACAACGCACAGACTCCAGAAACTTCATCGCGATGCGGTTCACCGGGATTGCGCTTTCCACATCGCAGGGATTCGGCCCCCGACCGGCCACGCACTCGGCAAAGCGATCCAGATGCTCCGCGTGACCTTTGATCACGTTGATCCAGCGAGCCGGCCGATTCTCCTGCACCGCCCGCGCGCGCTCCGACTCCATCTCGGCAAAATAATCCTGCACGCCTTCCACTCGAGCCCAGCCCGACCGCGGATCAATCGGGAAGGTCCGCCGCAGCGGCTCGTCCGACAGGCCGCACTGCCGCACCTCAAGATGTTGTTCCAACGACAGCGTCACATGGTTCGCCGTCACCTCGATCAACTCCTTCGGATAATCAAAACTGCCAACAAAGGTGTGGTGAAAATTCGCCAGCGAGCCGTCCGCAAACCGCAGCGTCATCACAAAATTCCCCCGCGCCGAGCCCTCCGCGAACACCCGTACCGGCGGCGATGGATGCAGCCAGAGCGCGAGGTCGATGAAATGGACCATCTCCGCAAACATGATCCCCTCCTCATCCCAGAAGATCCAATCCTTCCAACTGCGCACGTCGTCGTTGATGCGCATCATGATCATCGTCTGCGCCTGCTCGGGCAACGGCGCCCGGCCGGTATCCCGGTCCACCGTCGGACGCGTTGCCGGTCCGCACTCACCGTCGCGCGCCCGGTCCAGCAACCGCTTCAGCTCAAGCACCGCCGGCGACGAACGCCTGTTGTGCCCGACGCACACCGGCCGCCCCGTTTCCCTCGTCGCCCGCAGTATCCGCAGCATCTCGCCCCGCTCCGCCGCCAGCGGTTTCTCGGTGTAAACCGCCTTGCCCGCGTGCAACGCCGGCACGATCAGGTCCGCCCGCAGATTCGTGTGCGTGGCCAGGACAATGAAGTCCACGTCCTCCGCCTCCACCACGCGCCGCCAGTCACTCTCGGCCCGCTCCGCGCCAAACTCTCGCCGACACTCCTCCGCGACACCGGCGTCCACATCGCAGACGACCGTCAGCCGCAGACTCGGATTCTCCCGGATGTTGGGCAAATGCATCAACCGGGCCAGGGCCCCGCATCCCACCACCGCCACTCGCTGCACATTCAAAGAGTTCATCAGATAAAAGTTTCTCCGCCGACGCGTGCGTTTGGATTAGTGCGCCAACGAAATCGCCGCGCCCAAGCCCACCGACCGGTTGGCTATCTCGATGAAACGAATGATGCGCACCGACTCCTCCAGCGTGACCGGCGGCTCGCCGCCCGCCAAAAACGGCACGACTTGCTGCAGCAGGCTCGCGTAAAACGGTTTTCCGCCCGTGCTCACGTCGAACACCCGGCTGCGTTTCCGCCGGTGAATCGCGCCGCCAAAACTGTTATTTCCCGTGCGATTTCCCCGCACCGTGCCGATGCAGCCGTCCACCCGGCGCGCCGTGATCAGGTCGTGGTCGCCGCGGCGCTCCGCCCGCACCTCCGCCCAGTCCGCGCCCATCACGGTGAACAACATCTCCACCGCATGGATGCCATACCAGAAAAACCCCGGCGACTGCTCGGCGAGCGCCATCGGTCCGAAAAAATCGCCGCCGGTCACGTCGCCGTCGTCCGACGCGTCCAGCGCGGCTCGCAACGCCACCGCAAATCGCAGCGCCGACGAGGTCATCACGCGCGTTCTGTGCTTCGCCGCCAGCAACGCGATTTTTTCCGCATCCGCCACAGACACGGTCAACGGCTTGTCGATGAACACCGGCAGCCCCCAGCCCGAGACTTCCTCAAACTGTGCGGCGTGCACACGCCCGTCCACCGACTCCAGCAGAATGGCGTCGCACCTATCCTTCAGCTCTGCGATGGCGGACACCATGGCGACGCCGTGCTTTTCCTCCAGCTCACGCCGCAGCCCATCGACCCGGTCGATGCTCATCGGGAAATCCGGTGAACCTCCGGGAAACGCCGCCACCACCCGCGCCCCGGGCACATGGTGCTCGTGCGCGGGATCGTTGAGCAGATTCGTGAACGCGGTGGCGTGGCTAGTATCAAGGCCGATCAGGCCGAGGCGAAGGGTGTTCATGCGATGATGGGTAAGGTATGTGATTCAGCCCGCGACCGGGGTCTCCTCGGCCGTCTCGACCGGTTGACGGATCGACGCCTGACGGGCCATTTCCAAAACGCGCATCACATCGACCGCGCTCTCCGGCGTCACCAACTGCTCGCCCGCGCCGGACAACACGTCGTAGACATTTTGGTGGAACGAGGGCACGCCTCCGGGGGGTTCCACCTCAAGCTGTTTCTCCACCCAGGGCAGTTCCTCCGTGAGGTATTTCCGGCCCTCGGGAGCGGCGTCCACGATGGTGAGCTTCTGCGCCTTCTCCGGATCGTAGTAGCGCAGACGGCTGGTCTTTCCGTTGCACTCAAGCGCGCCGAATTTTCCGAACAGCATCCAGCGCGGCGACGTGACAGCCACCGCCGACGACACTACGAGATTCGCAGTCACGCTAGCTTCCGTCCGCAGCGTCATGTCAACATGGTCCTCGGCGTCGCCGACATCCTTGATGTTGCGCATCTCGCAGTCCACCGAGGTCACCTTCGACCCCAGCAACGGCAGCACGATGCTGAAGATATGCGGACACGTGTTGTTCAACTGTCCGCCTCCGTTTTTCACCAGACACTGCCAGTCCCAGCGCCTCGTATAGCTGCCCCAGAAAGCCCGGAAATGAAACAACGGTCCCAGCACGCCGCTCTTCAACACCGTCTTCAGGTGATGGTATTCGGGACGGTGCACGTGCTGATGATGCACGAACAACCGCCGGGCAAACGTGCGCGCGGCGTCCGCCAGCGCCGTGGCCTCCTCGACCGTGATCGCCATCGGCTTCTCCAGCAAACAATCCCGCCCCGACTTCAACACACGAAGCGCATCCGTGTAATGAAAGCGCGATGGCGTCGCCACCACGATCAGCGTCGCATCCGTCGCACCGAGCATCTGATCGAGCGAGCCAAACGTGGCGCAACCGGTCAGCCCCGCCGCCTCCGCGCAACGCGCCGGATCGGGGTCCGCCACCGCCGCGATGCGAAACTCGCCATGCGTGCGAAGCGGTTCGAAATGAAGATGCCAGCCTGCGCGACCCAGACCGACGATACCCACGGAAATTTGTTTTTTAGCCATGCGTCCATCATCGCAAATCCCGAGCCTCTTTCACAATGGCGCCAACCGCTCAATATTTATACTAATCCGCCCAAAACTGCCGGAGAGGCGCGTTGATACAAATCCGCTTCCCGCTTTCATTCTTCCTCCCTTATTCACCTAAATCTTGAACTCAACCGGAGTAAACCCTAACCGCTTCGACCAACCTCCCGCTCCGTTCACCATGGCACCTCAAGATACTAGTTCACTTTTGTATTTATCCGCGACATTGCGGCCAACTCCGGGTGGCGAACGCGGGGCACACCCATGAACATGCATCCCATCGATTGGCTGATCCCGACCGGGATCGTTATCCTGCTTTTACTGATCTGCTGGGGCGCGTCGAAGCTGACGCGCAGCGTCGCGGATTTCCTCGCGGCCAACCGCATGGCCGGACGTTACCTGCTTTGCATCGGCCAAGGCGCCACCGGCTTGGGCGCGATCTCCATCGTCGCCATGTTCGAGAAATACTACCAGGCCGGCTTCGCAGCCTACTGGTGGGCGCAGATGCTCGTCCCCATTATGCTCGTCATCGCTCTCTCGGGCTTCGTCACCTACCGCTATCGCGCGACGCGCGCGCTAACCATGGCGCAGTTTTTCGAGATGCGCTACAGCCCCCGATTTCGTGTGTTCGCGGGTGTGCTCGCCTGGCTGTCCGGCATCCTCAACTACGGTATTTTTCCCGCCGTCAGCGCTCGCTTTCTAATCCATTTCTCCGGCCTGCCCGATCAGGTGCAGTGGTTCGGCGTCACAATTTCTACACTCGCCCTTGTAATGGCCGTGCTGCTTGGCATCGCCTTGGCCATGGCCATGCTCGGAGGTCAGATCTCGATCATGATCACCGACATGCTTCAGGGCCAGTTTGTCAATCTCGGCCTGTTGCTCATTCTCGGAATTCTCTTCTGGCACATGTCGTGGAGCGACGTCCTTGACGGTCTCCGAATGGCTCCTATCGGCGAGTCTCGGATCAACCCGTCCAAGCAGGAGAACGTGGCCGACTTCAACGTTTGGTTCTTCATCATGATGGCGATTCTCCAGGTCTACGCATTCAAGTCCTGGCAAGGTTCCCAGGGCTACAATGCCGCAGCCCGCTCGCCTCATGAGGCCCGCATGGCCGGCATTCTCGGCGAATTCCGCGCGCTCGTCACCACCATGGTCATGCTGCTCGTGCCGATCATGATCTTTGCCTACATGCACCTCCCGCAGTTCGCCGGAGAGGCCGCGCAAATACAGTCGCAGCTCGCCTCCATCGGCGACGCGCAGATCCAAAAACAGATGCTCGTCCCCATGGCGCTCGGCCAGATCCTGCCCGTGGGCGTCATGGGCGTCTTCGCCGCCGTGATCATCATGTCGGCAATCTCGACCGACAACACTTACCTGCATTCGTGGGGCAGCATCTTCATCCAGGACGTCGTTCTTCCGCTCCGCAAAAACCGCCCCCTGTCGCCCCGTCTCCACATGTGGCTGCTCCGGCTCTCCATCTTGGGCGTCTCAGCATTTGCGTTCACCTGGAGTCTGCTCTTCCCTCTCGAAGAATACATCTACATGTATTTCCAAATCACCGGCGCGATCTTCATGGGCGGCGCGGGTGCGGTCATCCTTGGCGGCCTCTACTGGAAACGCGGCACCGCCGGCGGTGCCTGGGCCGCCATGATCACCGGCTCGACGCTCGCCGTCTCCAGCATCGCTCTGCGCAACGTCGTCTGGCCGCGCTTCCTTTCTGACTGGCGCGAGGCGTCGCCGGAATACTGGCTGTGGGAACACCTGCCCGAGACCTTCCCATTCAATGGCATGCAGATGGCCTTCGCCGCCTCCTGCGCGGCGGTGCTCGCCTACGTCACGACTTCACTCCTCTCGAAAACCCCGCCGGCCGACATGGACAAGCTCCTGCACCGCGGAAAATACGCCATCGACAACGACCACGAGCACCATGCCGCCTCGTCCGCGAAGCACCGTGATTTCTGGCGACGCATCGGCGTCAGCGACGAGTTCACTAGCGGCGACCGCGTCATCTATATCCTCAAGCTCTGCTGGGCCCTGTTCTTCTTCCTGGTGTTCCTCCTCGGCACGATCTTCAACGCGATCTGGCCGATCCCCGACCGCGTCTGGGAGCAATGGTGGGGCTTCATGGTCGGCCTCTCACTCACCGCTGCCGTCATCACCGTCGTCTGGTTCCTCTGGGGAGGGTTCCGCGACCTATCCGTATTGGTAAAACAACTACGCATCACCGTCCGCGATGCCGCCGACAATGGCTCGGTCCCCGTCACCGAACGCGCCCAGATCACCGCCAACGAACGCGACCGGCGGGCGTAAGCCGTCTCCCAAAATTTTCCTTTATGTCCGCATCATCCATACTCCCGGCCCAGCCGATCACCACCGTCTATCCGACTCGCCGCGCCATGGGCGAGGCCGCCGCCCAACTCGTGCAAAGCGAGATCGGCAAAGTCGTCGCCGCCAAGGGGTCCGCCCGCATCATCATGGCATGCGCGCCCTCGCAGAACGATTACTACGAGGCGCTCATTCCCCTCGCCCGCACCACGCCGGACGTGTGGAGCAAAGTCCATGTCTTTCACATGGACGACTACGTCGGCCTCACCGCCGAACACGAACAGAGCTTCCGCAACTACCTTCGCAAGCACTTCCTCAATTACGTGCCGGTCGCCTCCTTCAATCCGCTCCAGGCCGAGACCCCCGACCTCGCCGCCGAGGCCCGCCGCTACGACAACCTGCTCGCCGCCGCCCCCATCGACGTCATTAGCATGGGTATCGGCGAAAACGGTCACATTGCGTTCAACGATCCGCCCGTCGCCGACTTCAACGACTCCGTGCGCGTCAAGGTCGTCAAACTCGATCCCATCTGCCGCCAGCAACAGGTCAACGATGGCTGCTTCCCGACCTTCGCTGACGTTCCCGCCTACGCCCTCAGTCTCACCCTGCCCGTCTTCGCACAAGCCGGCCTGCTCGCCTGCATCGTGCCCACGAAGCTTAAGGCGCAGGCCGTCCGCGATACGCTCCTTGGCCCCATCGGTGCCGCCTGCCCGGGCACCCTCCTCCGTCGACATCCGCGCGCGCACCTGTTCATCGATGCCGACGCCGCGTCCCTTCTCCCCGCCGAGGCCCGGGCCTGAGCCGCACCGACCGGGGAACCCGACACCAATGTCCGCGCCCTTCTTCGATCTTCAGGTCAACGGCTTCGCCGGCATCGACTACCAGCGCGACGATCTCACCGCCGTCACGCTGGAACACTCCCTGCGGGCGCTCCACGCCCACCGCACCGGACGAATCCTGCTCACGCTCATCTCCGACAGCATCGACCGTCTCTGCGCGCGGCTCGAACACATCGGACGCCTGCGCGAACAGCACGAACTCGCCCGGCAAATCATCGTCGGCTACCACCTCGAAGGCCCGTGGCTTTCTCCCAAACCCGGCTACCACGGCGCGCATGACCCGCGGGTGATGACCGCGCCCACGGTCGCCGACTTCGAACGTCTCTGGAACGCCTCCGCCGGTCTCCTTCGACTGATCACCCTCGCCCCGGAGTGGCCGGGCTCGCCCGAGGTCATCGCCCTGGCGACGCACCACGGCGTGCGCATCGCCATCGGACATTCCAACGCGAACGACCCGCAAATCGACGATGCTATCGCCGCCGGCGCGACCTTGTGCACGCACCTTGGCAACGCTGTGCCTTTGCAACTGCACCGGCACGACAACATCGTCCAGCGCCTGCTCGGGCGCGACGAACTGACCGCCGTCTTTATCCCCGACGGCATCCACCTGCCACCGTTCACGCTCCGCAACTTCGTACGCGCCAAGCCTCCGGGGAAGGTCCTCTTCACCACCGATTGCATGGCCGCCGCCGGCGCGCCGGCCGGCCGCTACTCGCTCGGCGCACACGCGCTGGAGGTGGGTGACGACCGCGTGGTGCGCGAACCCGGCAAACAGAGTTTCGCCGGCTCCGCGCTCACCATGGACCAGGCCGAGGCCAACGTGCGCGCCTTCCTCGGTTGGCCGGCCGAACAAGCACGCTACGCCTGCTCCGACGCCGTCGCCCGCGCCCTCGGCTTCGATCCCGTTTCTTCCGCCTGATCTCCACGGCGGCAACTCTCCACCTTCTTTATTCGCCCACATCCCATGACTCATTCCAAAGCCACGAACGAAAACCCAGTCCGCTTCGCCCTCATCGGCAGCGGCGCAATCGCCGGCGTGCACGTGGAGGCGCTCGCGCGCATCCCCAACGCCCGCCTCACCGCGATTTATTCCGTCAAGCCCGACGACGCGCGCAAACTCGTCGCCTCCGCCGGCGCCGTCGTCTGCGCCTCGCTCGACGAACTGCTGGCACGCGACGACGTGGACGCCATCCTCATCGCCACGCCCAGTGGCCTGCACGCCGAGAGCGCGCTGCCCGCGCTGAAGGCCGGCAAGCACGTGCTCTGCGAAAAGCCGCTCGAAATCACCTCCGCGCGCGTGAAGGCGATGATCGCCGAAGCCGATCGCACCGGCGCGTTGCTCGCCGGCTTTCTCCCTCTGCGCTGCGGCGTCGGCGCGGAGGAGATTTATCAAGCGCTCACCGCCGGTCGGTTTGGACGTCTGACGTTTCTCAGCGCGCGGATCAAGTGGTGGCGCGACCACGCCTACTACGCCGATTCCCCCTGGCGCGGCACTTGGAACCTCGACGGCGGCGGCGCGCTCATGAACCAAGGTATCCACGCCGTGGACCTGCTGCATTGGATTGGCGGCCCCGTCGCGGACGTCTCAGCGTTCTCCGGCCGGCTCGTGCATAATCGTATTGAGGTTGAGGACACACTCGCCGCAACCCTGCGCTTCGCCAACGGCGCGCTCGGCACCATCGAGGCCGGCACCTCGTGCTACCCTGGCCTCGACCTCTCCATCGAGGTATCCGGCGAACGCGGCACCGCCATCCTCGTCAACGACCGTATCGAGTTCTGGCGCTTCGCCGACGAATCGCCCCGTGACGAGGAAATCCGCTCCGGCAAATCCGGCGGCGCCATCCGCGGCGGCTCCGCCGATCCCAAGGCCATCTCCTGCGAGGGCCACCGGCGGCAGATCGCCGCGTTCTGCCAGGCGATCGCCAACGGCTCCACGACCGACGTCGTGCCCGGCCGCGAGGCCGCCGGCGCGGTCGCCATCATCGAGGCCGCCTATCGCTCCGCCAAGTCCGGCCGATCCGAAACCGTGGAGACCTTCGCATGAAAAAACACCGCTTCGCCTTCGTCGGATTTCGCCATTCGCACATTTTCAGTCTCTGGGACCGCGTCGCCGCGCATCCCGACTGCGAGATCGTCGGGGCCGCCGAGAGCGACGCCGACACCCGCCGCCAACTCGACGCCGCCGGCAAGATTCGGCTCACCCACGGCACGCTCGCCGAACTGCTCGCGAACACCGGCTGCAACGTCGTCGCCATCGGCGACACCTACGGACGACGCGGCGAACTGGCGCTGGCCGCGTTGCGCGCCGGTTGCCACGTCATCTCCGACAAGCCCCTCTGCACCCGTCTCGACGAACTCGACGCGATCACCGCGCTCGCCCGTGAAAAGAATCTCTCCGTCGGCTGCCAGCTCGACCTCACCGAGACGCCCGTCCTCCGCCAATTGCGCGGAGTCATCCGGCGCGGCGTCATCGGCCGCGTGCAGACCGTCACCATCCTGGCGCAACATCCGCTCCGCCACGGCACGCGCGCCTCGTGGTATTTCGAACCCGGCCAGCACGGCGGCACCATCAACGACATCGGCATCCACGTCTTCGACCTGTTGCCCTGGCTGACTGGCTCCGACTGGCGGCGCTTGTTGACCGCGCGGGAGTGGAACGCCAAGGCCCCCGCCGTCCCCCACTTCCGCGACTGCGCGCAACTTCACGGCGTGCTCGAAAACGGCGTCACCTGCTTCGCCGACCTCTCCTACCTCGCGCCCGACAAGGCCTGTTTCGAGTTGCCCCAATACTGGCGCGTCACCGTCCACGGCACCACCGGCATGGCCGAGGCGAGCTACGGCGCCGCCAGCCTCGTCGTTGCCACCGACACAGACGCCGCCGAGCGCGACGCCCGCGACGAGGCCCCCGACAGCGCGCGCGATTGCCTACAAAACTTCCTCGACGAGATCGAGCGTCGACCCGCCGCCGACCCGTTCGAAAAACTCGTCACCGACAACGTGCTCGCCGCCTCGCGCCGGGCGCTGGAAACACAACGCCAGGCTGAGCGCGCCAACGCCGCCGACGCATGAAAACCACCCTTCTCGAAGCGGACGTCGAATTCATCGAGCAGCCGTTCCTGAAGCCGCTGCAACTCAGCACCGGCCTCATCACCCGCATCACCGAGGCGCGCGCGCGGGTTCGCGTGCGGGTTGGTGCGCGCGAATCCGTCGGGCACGGCTCCATCTACCTGAGCGATCTCTGGGCCTGGCCCGGCGCCACACCGGATCGCGCGACGAAGGACGCCGCCATGCGCGCGCTTTGCACGCGCCTCGCTCGAACGCTCCCCGACGCCTGCGGCGGCGAACCCTCGCATCCGCTGGAGCTGGGCCTGCGGTTGCACCACACGCTTTCGTCGGCCGACATCGCGCCGGAGATGCCCTTGCTCGCGCGCTCAGTGTGCGGGAGTCCGTTCGACGCGGCCATCCACGACGCCGTCGGCCGGGCGCTCGGCGTCTCGGCGTTCCGTTTTTACGACGAACCCACCGCGATTCCCTCCGCCGACGCGTCGTTTCCAGGCTCGTCCGCCTGCGAGGCCATCCGGCGCTCGCTGCGGGAGAAACCGCTCGACCGGCTCGACGCCTGGTGGCTCGTCAGCGCAAAGGACAACCTTGAGACCGCCGTCCGTCCCGCGATCGCGAAAAACGGAATTCGTTGCTTCAAGATCAAGGTGCTCGCGAAGGACGGCGCGGCCGACGCGGCACGCACCGCCGAGGTTTACCGCGCGGCCCGCAGCTGGGGCCTGCCGTCGCCCGTGCTCTCGATCGACAGCAACGAAGGCAACCCCGACACCGCGTCGGTGATCGATTACCTCGACCGCCTGCAATCCCTCGACCCGGAGGCCTACGCCGCCCTCGCCTACCTGGAACAACCCACCGCGCGCGACATCGTTGCGCACCCCTTCGACTGGAGCGAGGTCGCGCGCCGCAAGCCCGTGCTCCTCGACGAAGGCCTGACCGGACTCGAACTGCTCCCCGTCGCCAAGGCCCAGAGCTGGAGCGGCTTTGCACTCAAGACCTGCAAGGGCCACAGCCTCGCGCTGGTCTGCGCCGCCTGGGGCGTCGAACACGGCATGCAACTCTCGTTGC
>JANJTQ010000243.1 GCA_024711005.1 Opitutaceae bacterium
CCGAGCAGTGCAACGTCCCGGCGGCAGCCGGACTTGTTTCCATTTTGGAAACAACCACTCCCCTCGGCACGGAGATCGAGCTTCCGTTTGCCGCCGACAACCTCGCGCTCGTGAGCCTGCGCCCGGCCGGGCAATCTACCGAAGCCTCCGAAAAAGCTTCGGTAGAAATTTCGGTAGAAACGCAGGCAAAAACGCCGGTGAAAACGCCGGTTAAAATTACACCGCCAGACCCAAAGCCATGTCCGACCCCACCAAAGAACTGATTTTCCAAAACGAAGTCATCGCCGAGATGGTCGAGCGCGGCTGGAAACGCGGTAAGCCCGAGAACTACGACCGCGCGCTTGCCCTCTATCCCGAGGACGTCGTCGGCTTCGTGAAGGACACCCAGCCCGAGCAGTGGGAAAAGTTCTGCGCGCTCTACCCGTCCAACCCCGAACAGAAGTTTCTCGAACGCGTCGCGGAACAGCTCGACAAGGCCGATCCGAATGCGGCGGACACCACCATGCGCACCTTCGGCACGCTCGGCGTGCTGCGCCACGAGCTGCGCGACCGCGGCACGCGTTTCTCCCTCTGCCAGTTCCGCCCCGAGCACGATCTCAATCCCGACACCCTTGCGCGCTACGGCCAAAACCGCCTGCGCCTCGTGTCTGAGCTGGTTTACAGCCCGTGGGCGACCGAGTCCGAACTCGCCGCCACCGGTGCGAAGGCCAAGGCTTGGCGCATCGACCTCGTCCTCTTCGTCAACGGCCTGCCCGTCGCCACGCTGGAGCTGAAATCGGAGTTCAAGCAGGCCGCCGACCGTGCGATCAAACAATACAAGACCACCCGCCTGCCGGTCGATCCGGTCACGAAAAAACCGGAGCCGCTCCTCACCTTTAAACGCGGTGCGCTCGTCCACTTCGCGGTCAGCCAATACGAGGTCGCCATGACCACCCGCCTCGACGGCGAGAAGACGGTCTTCCTCCCCTTCAACCGCGGCACCAAGGACGGCGGCGCCGGGAACGACGCGCCCAAGGACATCTCCCGCTACGCCACCGACTACCTCTGGAACGAGGTGCTGTTGCCCGACAACCTGCTCAACATCCTCGCCCGTTTCGTTCATCTCGAAATCAAGGAGAAGGAGGACTGGGACGGTCGGAAATATAAGCAGGAGTCGATGATCTTTCCCCGCTACCACCAGTGGGATGTCGTGCGGAAGCTCCTCCGCACCGCGCGCGCCGAGGGCCCCGGCCAGAAATACCTCATTCAACACAGCGCCGGCTCGGGTAAATCCAACTCCATCGCCTGGACCGCCCACCAGCTCTCCTCGCTCTACACCGCCAAGGGCGAAAAACAGTTTCACTCCGTCATCGTCGTCACCGACCGCACCGTGCTCGACGACCAGCTCCAGGAGACGATCTACCAGTTCGAGCACACCGACGGCGTCGTCGGTCGCATCAACCGTGAGGAAGGCGACGGCTCCAAGTCCGAGAAACTCGCAGCGGCGTTGGAGGGTTCGCAGCCCATCATCATTGTCACCATCCAGACGTTCCCGTTCGTGCTCCGCGCCATCGAAAACAGCGTGAGCCTGAAGGAGCGCCGCTACGCCATCATCGCCGACGAGGCCCACTCCTCGCAAAGCGGCTCCACCGCTCGGCAGCTCAAGGAGGTGCTCATGATCGAGGGCGGTGACGACGAGGAGAAGGAACTCACGTCTGACGACATGATCGCCGCCGCGGTCGCCTCGCGCCGGGCCAACGCCAACCTCAGCTTCTTCGCCTTCACCGCCACGCCCAAGACCAAGACGCTCGAACTCTTCGGTCGCCTGCCCGACCCCAAGGCCGCGCCGTCCAAGGACAACAAGCCGGCGGCCTTCCACGTTTACTCCATGAGGCAGGCGATCGAGGAGGGTTTTATCCTCGATGTCCTGCGGAATTACACGAACTACAAGGTCGCCTACCAACTCGTGCTCAAGATCCAGCAGACCGAGGAGACGGTCGAGAGCCGCAAGGCCCAGGTGAAGCTCAACCAGTGGGTGCGCCTGCACGACTACAACATCGCGCAAAAGGTGCAGGTCATCGTTGAGCACTTCAAAACCAAGGTCATGGGCCTGCTCGGCGGCCACGCCAAGGCGATGGTCGTCACCAGCTCCCGCAAGGAGGCGGTGCGCTACAAGCTCGCCTTCGACAAATACATCGCCGCGAAAGGCTACGCCAAACTCTACGGCATGGTGGCCTTCTCCGGCGAAGTGGAGTTCACCGAAAAAGACCCGAACTCCGACGGCCTGCTCGGAGTGAAGTTCAGCGAGATCACCATGAACCCCGGGCTGAAGGGACGCGACATGCGCAAGGCCTTCGACACCCCGGACTATCAGGTGATGATCGTGGCCAACAAGTTTCAGACCGGCTTCGACCAGCCCAAGCTCTGCGCCATGTATGTGGACAAGAAGCTGGGCGGCGTAGAGTGCGTGCAGACGCTCTCGCGGCTCAACCGCGTGTATCCCGGCAAGGCCGCCACCGGCACCTTCGTCTTGGATTTCTTCAACGAGCCGGAGGACATCCTCAACGCCTTCCTCCCCTACTACAAGACGGCCACGCTCGACGACGTCTCCGATCCTAACCTGATCTTCGACCTCAATGAAAAGCTGCGCGCGGCGGGTATTTTCCAGTGGCCGGAGGTGGAGCAGTTCTGCACCGCGTTTTTCCAGAAGAGCAAAAGCAACGCCGCCCTCGCCAACATCTGCAAACCGGCGGTGCAACGCTGGCAGATCCGCTACAAGGCCGCCGTCCTCGCCTACCAGCAGACCCGCGACCTGCTGGAGCGCGCCAAGAAATCGGGCGACGCCGTGCTCCGCGCCAACGCGGAGAAGAACCACAAGGACGCGAAGAAGGAGAAAGACGCGCTGGAGATCTTTAAGAAGGACCTCGGCACCTTCGTGCGCTTCTACGAATTCATGTCGCAGATCGTGGATTACGACGACGCGGACCTCGAAAAGCTCAGCCTTTATGCACGCAGCCTCGCGCCCTTGCTCCGCGCCTCGTCCGATGACGAAGACGAAGTGGACCTCAGCAATGTCGTGCTCAGCCACTACCGCCTCTCCAAGATCAAGCAGCAGGACCTGATGCTGGAAGAGGAACAAGGCCCCTACGGCCTAAAGCCCGGCGAGGGCCTTGGCACGGCGAAGGCTCGCGACAAACGCGAGGAGCTCCTCTCGCAGATCATCGCGCGCCTGAACGAGCTGTTCGTGACCGACAACCTCACCGAGCAGGACTTGGTGAACTACGCCTACACCGTCCGCGACAAGGTGCGGGAGAATGAAAAGGTGATGAGCCAGCTCGCCAACAACAGCGACGAGCAGGCTCTGCTCGGCGATTTCCCCAGGGCAGTGGACGACGCCATCCTCGACAGCAGCGCGGCTCACGAAAACCAAAAGCTCCAACTCCTCTCCGACCCGAAGAAAGCCGCCGCTTTTGCCAAGCTCGTCTTCGACCTCATCAAAATGGCCGGATGATCGCCGATTGAAGTCCGGTCCGTTGCCGCCTTTCCCGATACCTATCCTTGGCCCAAATCGATGAAATCCAAACTTCGCTCCATCATCAAATGGTTCTTCCTCGTCTGGGGCGTGCTGTCGTTAGCGCTGCTACTGTTCACAGCCGGCAATTTTCTGTTTCGCTTTTCGGACATAGGCGGCGTCTCCGAACCCGAAGTCGGTGTCGCCACGGCTCACGACGTGCGCTTTGTGCTCAATTGGTGCAAGATCGGCGATGCTCGCACCGAGAAGGTCGTTAACAGCTACGTCTCACCCCGGTCCTTTACGGGCGACCACCTGGACGCCTATGCAATAAAGGTCCGCAACCTGTCGCCGACCGACTTGCCCGCGCCTCAACATGATTCCGACGGAGGCTGGGTGCGCTGCGATCAACTCGACCCGGTTTCACGCGAAGCGGTGCAATTGGCCACGGGGTTTAGCTCATCGGAAATTTCGTGGTTCCCCAACGACGAAGAACTGACGTCGTCCCGCTATTTCCTCTGGGTCTGGAGTATCAACATCCACGGACGCCGACCTACCGGCGCCAAACTCATTTTCGCATGCCCGGACGACTCGATGCTTTTCTACGTTAGCGTCAAAACCTGATGTCCAACCATGGGTATTCCCAATCTCTTTACGCATATCGGCTGGTGGGGCGTGTGGCTCCCGCTCATCGGACTAGCGGCAGCGTTCGTATTTCGCCGCACACGTTGGAGTGTCCTGGTCTGGTTGCCCACCACACTGCTCTTCGTGTATCTGGCAGGATGGCTGGGGCTCAAGCTGCTGGCCTTCAGTGGAGTTTCCGGACCGGACGCGATCGGTGTCGGCATTGCGTTCATGGTTTTGATTCCATCACTGGCGGGAGCTCTACTGGGGCTGGTCCTGTGTTATTTCGCACGACCGATCAAAGGAGCGTGGCATCCCGTGCCTGCCATGATCGCCGCACTGGTTTGCATAAGCCTGCTCTTTATCGGCAATCGAGAGGATGGCACCGTCTTTACAATCATCCTCACCGATGCTCAGGGAGCGCCTCTGTCCGGGATCGGCTCGAATATCAAAGCCATCGAGAGCGGCCTGTCGGCAGGTCGTAGGCAACTTGGCAGTGATCAGGCCGGATCGCTTTCTTTTCGCGTCCGCAAAGGACAATACGGAGAGGTGGAATTCCATGCGCCCGTGCCACATTCGGGCATGCTCACTCACCTCCCCGCCTGGACCACTTTACGAATTGAACCTGAAGAGAACGGATCCCGGTTTTTGCTACGACGGTTTTGGCAACGCTCGTTGGGCGGGGGAACCCTGAACGAGGCGACGGCAGAAATCGTTCCGGCAGAAGCAAACATCGAGCACACAATAATCTTACCAGAGCAGGGCAGCGTCGGTGTGCCTGCAATGGAGCAACGGGTTCGCGCATCGTTGCTGGCGGGTGTTGATGCCGGTCTGGTGTGCCGCAACACGGAAGCAATCGCCTGTATTTCGCTGCTCATCGAAGCACACCGAACCGGTGCCCCTCTCACGGGGACGTGGAATGGTCTGAAACAAATCGCCTCCGTCTTGGCGGAGCTTGATGCCGCCTGCCGGCGCATGCGCCGTATAGCCCGGAATCCTCGCCAACATAATCTCGACTACATCGAAGGTCAGTTTGACGATGAAATGAAAGCGCTCTCAACTTGGGCTGGCGCTGACACAAAAGCATCGCACCTCGAAATCCTCGATCAAGCGGACGCCAAGATATCAGCCAACGTTCAGCTGTTGACGGGTCTCATCGTCAGCGAACTCCCGCAAAATGATGAGATGGCGGATATCCAACGTGAACTTCGCGAATCCGGCCGCCGCGGTGTGAGTCAGATCGTGGATGCGTTGTTGCTTCATCCACCGGTCAACGGCCGTAGCGCCGAACGCTGGGGTCGCGCACTTTTCCCATCCTCGCTTCAGGGCCGGCGCATCGACAATGTGAAGCGGTTGTTTGATTCCAACGAACCCGCGTTGATCATGGTGGCCTGCGAGGCGATGGGCAATCAGCTGACAAGCGAAGGTGGTGCGTTCGCTTTAGCTCGGCTGCAATCGGTACGCAGTCGAATAACCGACAAAGACATGGCGCAACGCGCAGACATGTTTATCCGACACTTACAAGAAGACCTTGCCCGTCCACCGCCGGCAATGCAACGGGGGCACGCGGATAACCGTGAATGAATCCGCGTGCATTCATCCTGAGTGACCAACGCACCTCGCACGCCGAACTCATCCTCCACCAACCCGAAGAGACGCTGAACCCACGAGCAAAAAGAAACCGACCTCAGATAATCGCGCCAAAAAGCAGACCGAAGCCTCTCTGGTTCGCTCGTCGGCTGCAGAATACCTCACGTTTGTCGCCGTCCGCGGCCAAGGCGGCGTCGAGGCCGTCTATGCCGATAAAAAACGTCTGGCTCTCCCAAAAAAAGATGGGAGCCAATCCGAAGGGGTTTGAGCGTTGTTTGTTGTTTCCTATTTCCGCAGCCCATCCTGATTTTTCATAATCATCCGAGCCACCCCCCGCCATCGCCCATGAGCATTCGCACTCGTCTCTTCGCCTTGTTGGGAATTGCCAGTGTGTCGGTCACGTCACCGGCACAAAACAAACCCGAGACCGGACGCGTCGGCTTCGAGTTCGCTCTCTATTTCGCTCCCACACCCAAGGCCGATCCTGAGCAGGTCTTGACGCGGCTCCTCGCCAACGAGTTCAAGTCGCTCCGGGATTACCTCACCGTTCGTCACAAGTGGTCGGCTATCGGCGACTACGCGCCGCCCTCTCCAGACTCGTTTCGATACCTCACCGTTGATCTGGAAATGGCCCAAGGGGCCGCCATGGCGGAATCCGAACGCGTGTTTATTCTCGGCTTCGAAGCGCTTCCCTCCGATCTGCTTCGCGCCAACCGCGATGCCAACACGCTTACCCACAAATTAGCAGAGGCCACGGAAGGCCTGCCGTGGGACGAAGAATGCCGGCTGGTTTACTCCCGCTCGGCGTGGCACAAAAAGCGCGTCGAGTCGTGGCAAGGCGACATACCCGATGTGCGCGGACACGTGAACATGCACGCCTATCGCAACCCCGAATTGGTGCGGATCATCACCCTGGGCATGCGTAAGTTTGGGCTGCCCGACTTGGTGATCGCCCAAACTCCGTCGGGCGGATCGCGCGCGGCCGGCAATGTCGTCAACGCCTGTGCGCAGCGTTTGCTCGAAGGACAGGCTTTTGATGGGAAGCGGTTCGAACTGGTCTTGTCGGAAATCCGCCACGACGCGATGCGCGCCAGCGCGCTCGCAAACCCGCTTAAGGGCGCCACCGGTCGGGCAACCCTGCGTTTATCCAAGATCCCACCCGACAAGGGTGATCCGAACAACCGTCTCCTTGCGCTGGAGTTCCCCTACGCCGAGGGCAAAAGTCCGCTCGAAAAGCAAGCGGCGGCACTGACCGCTCTATACGGAGGCGAAGATCCGATCATCGGACGCAAGGCCGGCGACGAAGCGCTCAAGGCAGCCAGTGAAAAGGCTCGCGCAGCCTTTTCCGCCAAGATCCCCGAGTTCCGAAAGGGGCTTCAGCCCAATGAGCGATTGCTCGTCAAAGTCCCGTTTAAATTCAAAGACCAGGTCGAATACATGTGGGTCGAAGTCGTCGGCTGGAAGACCGCAAGCATCGACGGCATCCTGATGAACGACTCCCATTTCGACAAAAACCTCCGCGAGGGACGACGCCTCTCCGTAGACCTCATGGATGTGTATGACTACATCCACTACAAACCCGACGGAACCGAAGAGGGCAACGAAACCGGCAAGGTCATCGGCGCCACTCCATAATCGACGACGGATTTAGAGTGGTTGCCACCGGCCTTTTTCACCGAGTTCTCGGCAGCAGTATCCAGTCTGCTGCCCGCCCCGATCTTGGCCGAACTGCCTTCGGAATGGACAACCGAGGCTGACAGCGTAGCTTGGTTCGTTCGCCAACTTAACCACAGCCTGAACAACGCATCGCACCGAGACTGGAGGAACCATGACTAAGCAGCTCGCCTGTCACTATTCCGTGGTGCGTTTCGCCCCCTACCCCGAGACCGATGAGTTTGTGAACGTAGGCGTGGTGCTCGCTTGTCCGACCACGGGCTATCTTGATTTCAAACGTGCCAGCCTGCATCGACGCGGTCGCGTAGGACGCTTTTTCCCCGAGCTCGACACCAACATCTACTCGGCCGCCATGTATGCATGGGCGGATTCACTCAAGGCCTTCCGCCATGCGCT
>JANJTQ010000312.1 GCA_024711005.1 Opitutaceae bacterium
TCGCTTCTGCAACACTGGGTCTGGTGGCCCGTCCATCTGCCCACCCTCGAAAAATCCGGCTCGCCCTACCAACGCGGAAACCGTTGGGCCCGCCCCGACACCTTCGTTGGCAACGGTCCGTTCAACCTCAAGGAATGGCGCGTCGGCCAGCACATCGACGTTGCAAAATCCCCCACCTATTGGGACGCGACAACCGTCCGCCTGAACGGCATTCGCTTCCATCCCATCGAAAACCTCAACGCCGAGGAACGCGCCTTCCGCTCCGGCCAGTTGCATCTCACCGAGGCGCTCCCCGTCGCCAAGGTCGACGCTTATCGCCGCGACAACCCCGCGCTCCTGCGCATCGATCCGTATTTGGGAACCTACTACTACACGTTCAACACCCGGCGCCCTTTTCTTGACGACATCAAGGTTCGCCGCGCCCTCGCCCTCGCCGTCGACCGCACCGGCATCGTTGAAAAAATTCTCCGCGCCGGCCAGGTCACCGCCCACGCCTTCACTCCGCCCGGAACCGCCGGCTACACACCCACCGCCCGGCTCGACACCGATTTCGCCGAGGCCCGGCGACTCCTCGCCGAGGCCGGTTATCCCGAGGGCAAAGGCGCGCCCGTTCTGGAAATCCTTCTCAGCACTTCCGGCGATCACGGAATCATCGCCGAAGAAATCCAAGCCACCTGGCGCAAGGAACTCGGCCTGGAAGTCAACCTGCTCAACATGGAGGGCAAGAGCGTCCTCGCCGCCCGCCGCGCCGGTGATTTTCAAATCCTGCGTTCGTCCTGGATCGGCGACTACAACGATCCGTCCTCGTTCCTCTCCGTCTGGACGGCCGACAGTGGCAACAACCACGGCGGCTGGAGCAATCCCGCCTACGACCGACTCCTTTCACAAGCCGCGCGCACGACTGACACCGAAGCGCGCCACGCGCTGTTCCAGCAAGCCGAAGCCCTCCTGGTCGCGGACGCTCCGTTCGTCCCGATCTACACCTACACCCACGTCTTCCTCAAACACCCCTCCGTCCAAGGCTGGCATCCGACCCTGCTCGATCATCACCCCTACAAATACGTCTGGCTGGAATAACCACGCGCGCAGCGCGTCTCCCGATCTTTCTCGTTCCTCTTTATCTTAATCTTTCTCCCTCCGAACTCCGATGTCCGAGTTCCGGATCTCCTGACGAGAAAGAGAACGATTAAGAGAAAGAGGAAAGAAACGGAGCCAGCCCGCCGGCCCTCCTTCCCCACTCCCCCGCTTGCGGCGTCTGCCGCCAAGGTTTTACTCCCCTCATGTTCACGCCCCTTCTCCGCCGCGCCGTTCTTCTCGCCACCGCCACCCTGCTCACGTTTTTCGCCGGTTGCTCAAAGAAAGATTCCCCGCCGACGGTCGCCGACTCCGCCCCCGCACCCGGAGCAAAAATCCTCCGCGTTGGCAATGGCGCCGAGCCGCAGGACATCGATCCGCACGTCGTCACCGGTGTCGGCGAACACAAGATCATCACCGCGCTCCTGGAGGGCCTCGTCACGTATTCACCGGATGGCGACATCGCCCCGGGCGTCGCCGAACGGTGGGACATTTCCGAGGACAACCTCACCTACACGTTCCACCTCCGCGAAAACGCCCGCTGGTCCAACGGCGATCCCGTGACCGCCCAGGATTTCGTCCGTTCCTTCCAGCGCATCCTCACCCCTTCGCTCGGCGCCGAATATGCCTACAAACTTTTCCATCTGGTCGGCGCCGAGGAGTTCAACACCGGCAAGCTCACCGACTTCACCCAGGTCGGCGCCAAGGCGCTCGACGACCACACCCTTCGACTCACCCTCAAACACCGGACGCCGTTCCTGCTCGATTCGCTCCAGCACTACGCCTGGTTTCCCGTGCATATCCCGACCGTTGAAAAGTTCGACGGACTCACCCGCAAAGGCAGCGCCTGGACGCGCGCCGGCAACTACGTTGGCAACGGTCCGTTCAATCTCGTCGAGTGGAAGACCAACCAGAAAATCACCGTCACCCGTTCGCACACCTACTGGGATCACGCCGCCGTGAAACTCGATGGCATCGAGTTCTTCGCCATCGACAGCGCGGACACCGAAGAGCGCATGTTTCGCACCGGCGCACTCGATTATTGCTACAGTCTGCCGCTCGGGAAAATCGCCACCTACCGCCGTGAACATCCCGACATGTATCACCAGGACCCCTACTACGGCGTTTACTATTACCGCATCAACACCACCCGAAAGCCTCTCGACGACAAACGCGTCCGCCGCGCCCTCGCTCTCGCGATCGACCGCGACTCCATCATCAAAAACATCCTCCGTGACGGTGGTCAGACGCCCGCGCTCAACTTCACGCCGCCTTCGCCCAAGTTCACCTCCGCCGCCCGCATGGCAGGCGACTTGGACGAGGCCAAACGTCTGCTCGCCGAGGCCGGTTATCCCGACGGCAAAGGCATGCCGCCCGTCGAGATTCTCTTTAACACCCTCGACAGCCACCGCGTTATCGCCGAGGCCATCCAGCAGATGTGGCGAACCCGCCTCGGGGTCGACGCGACCATCACCAATCAGGAGTGGAAGGTGTATCTCGATTCGCAACAGACCCTCAACTACCAGGTCGCCCGCGCCGGCTGGATCGGCGATTACGACGACCCGCACACCTTCCTTGATCTGTGGGTGACGGGCGGCGGCAACAACCAGACCGGCTGGTCCCACGCCGATTATGACCGCCTCCTGCGCGGCGCTCTCGAAACGAAAACCGAGAAAGAACGCATGGCGGTTTACCAGAAACTCGAAGCGATCCTCGCGGACGAGATGCCGGTCATCCCGATCTATTTCTACACCCGCGTCTATGCCATCAGTCCGAAAGTAAAAAACTGGATCTCCAACCCGCTCGACAGCCGCGCTTGGAAATGGGTGGACCTGAAGTAGCGCCGGCGATGAAACCAACACGCTAGCGCCACTTCAAAAACAAATTGGCTTCCCCGTCCCGCTTCGCCATTCGGTAAAGCCCTCTCATGTTTCGCTTCATCGCCCGACGTCTTCTGGAGACGATTCCCGTCCTCTTCATCATCGTCACGGCCACCTTCTTCATGGTGCGTTTCGTTCCCGGCGGCCCGTTCGACAGCGAAAAGGCCACCACTCCCGAAATCCGCGCCAACTTGGAAGCCTATTACGGCCTCAATCTCCCGCTTCACCGGCAATACACGAACTACCTCAAGGCCATCGTCCTTCACGGCGACCTCGGCCGCTCCACCAAATACGCCAGCCGCACCGTCAACGAGATCATCGCCGACAAGCTTCCTACCTCCCTCGAACTCGGCGGACTCTCCCTCGCGATCGCGCTCGTCCTCGGCCTCTCCGCCGGCGTGATTGCCGCCGTGAGACGCAACACCAAGGTGGACTACATCGTATCGTCCTTCGCCATGACCGGTATCTGCGTGCCGACGTTCGTGCTGGGTCCGCTGCTCGTGCTCATCTTCGCGATCCACCTCGGCTGGTTCAGCGCGTCCGGCTGGTATGTGTGGCAGGATCGCGTCCTTCCCTCGCTGACCCTTGGGATCGTTTACGCCGCCGGCATCGCCCGTCTCACGCGCGGCGGCATGCTGGAGGTGCTCAACCAGGACTACATCCGCACCGCTCGTGCCAAGGGAGCCTCGGAGGCGCGCATCATCTTCCGACATGCCTTGCGCGGCGGCCTCCTTCCCGTCGTCTCCTACCTCGGCCCCGCCATCGCCGGCATTCTCACCGGGTCGTTTGTCATCGAGACCATTTTCCAGATCCCCGGCCTCGGCCGTGAGTTCGTCAACAGCGCCTTCAACCGCGACTACACCTTGGTCCTCGGCACCGTGATTCTTTACGCGGTCCTCATCATCTCCCTGAACCTCGTCGTCGATGTGGTGCAGGTGTGGCTGAACCCGAAGCTAAAGTTTGAGTAAGCCGCGCCGCCATGATCTCCCCTTCTTCCGAAAAACTCCCGTCGGCCAACGTCGCTCCCGCGCAACTCGAGCACGGTGTGTCCCCGTGGCTCGACGCCTGGCATCGTCTCCGTCGCAACCACCTCGCCGTCTTCGGAGGCGTCGTGGTCATCGTATTGTCTCTGCTTTGCGTGCTCGGGCCGCTGTTCAGCCCCTACGGCTACCAGCAGACGAATCTCGAAAATACCTTCTCGCCTCCCTCCGCCAGCCACTGGCTTGGCACGGATCAACTCGGTCGCGACTTGCTCACGCGCCTGCTCTTCGGCGGACAAATCTCGCTCATGGTCGGCCTGATCGCCACGGCGGTCGCGCTCACCATCGGGGTCATCTACGGGGCGATCGCCGGTTATGCCGGCGGCAATCTCGACCGCGTCATGATGCGCATCGTCGACATCCTTTACGCCCTGCCGTTCACGATCTTCGTGATCCTGCTGATGGTCTTCTTCGGACGGGACATCAAATTGCTCTTCGTTGCCATCGGCGCGGTCGAGTGGCTCACCATGGCGCGCATCGTTCGCGGGCAAATTATGTCCATCAAGCGGATGGAGTTCATCGAGGCCGCCCGTTCGCTGGGTTTGGGCACGCCGCGGATCATCTTTCGCCACATGATCCCCAATATCCTGGGTCCGATCATCGTCTATACCACGCTGACCATTCCCGGCGTGATGCTGCTGGAGGCGTTTCTCAGCTTCCTCGGCCTCGGCGTGCAACCGCCCATGAGTTCCTGGGGCGTTCTCATCAAAGACGGGGCCGAGCGCATGGAAGAGTATCCGTGGCTGCTGATCTTCCCCGGCACGATCTTCTCGCTGACGCTTTTCTCCCTCAACTTCCTCGGTGACGGCCTGCGCGACGCATTGGACGTCCGCGCCGCCAAAGATTGAGGTGGCAGGCACCCCCGCCGTCCCGTTTAGTGCGACCTTTTCATGCGTCGTCTGCTTCCCTATCTGGCTTATCTTAAACCCGTGCGGGGCCACTTCATTTTGGCCCTGCTCTGCGCGTTGATTTACGGTGCAGCCAACGGTGTCGGGTTCCCCTACATGGTGGACAAAGTCTTGCCGAAGATCTTTGAACCGACGGCGGCCCGGCTCACCGGTTTGGAACTCCTGCTGCTCGCGCTCTGGATGCCAACGGTTTTCACCGTGCGCGGCGTCTCGGGTTATTTTAATACCTACCTCATCCAGTATTGCGGCGTGCGCATCCTCGAGGCGCTGAGACTGGATTTCTTCCGCAAGCTTCAGGTTCTGCCGTTGTCCTTCTTTCAACGCCAAAACTCGGGCGACCTCATGTCGCGTGCCCTCTCCGACGCGAACCAGCTTCAACACACGCTCACCGCGCTTTCCAACGAGATTTTCAAGCAGCCAGCCACACTGATCGGATCCATCGGGTTTCTCGTCTACAAAGCTTACAACGAGCGCGGCATCATCCTCGTGCTTGTTTGCATGGCCGTCATCCCTCTTTGCGTTCTTCCCATCCGATTCATCGGCAAGAAACTCGCCCGTCGCGCCAAGCAGGTTCAAAGCGAACTCGGCTCCGCGAGCGATGTACTCAACGAAAACCTCTCCGCCGCCCGCGAGATCCGCGCCTTCGGATTGGAAGAGCGCGAAGTCGGACGTTTCTCGGCGGTCACCGGCAATCTCATCACCTACCAGATGAAAGCGGTGAAATATGCAAAGGCCCTGAATCCCGCCATTGAAATCATCTCGGGCGTCGGCATCTCCGTCACCCTCGTTTACGCCTACCGCGCCAACATTCCGTGGAACTCGTTTTTCGCCATTCTCATGGCGCTCTATGCGAGCTACGAGCCGATCAAAAAACTCGGTGCCCTCAGTAACGACACCCGGCGTGGTGTTGCCGCCCTCGACCGCCTCGAAATGGTCTTGAATGCTCCGGTGGATATCGCCGATCCCGCGCAACCGGTCACCGTCGGCCGCCTCCAGGGGAAAGTCGCCTTCAACAACGTCACCTTCGCCTACAAAGCCGGCGCTCCCGCCCTGCGCGATGTCACCCTTTCCATTCCCGCCGGCACGACCTGCGCCCTCGTCGGCCCCAGCGGCGCGGGCAAAAGCACGTTCGCCAACTTGGTGCCGCGTTTCTACGACGCGACTCAAGGGACCATCTCCATCGACGACATTGACGTGCGTGCCATGCGCCTGGCCGACCTCCGCGCCAACATCGCGCTCGTCTCGCAAGAGGCCATTCTTTTCAAGGACACGATCTATAACAACCTTCTGCTCGGTCGCGCCGACGCCACCGAAAACGAGGTGCACCAAGCCGCCCGCGATGCGTTTGCCGATGATTTCATCCGCTCCCTCCCGCACGGCTACGACACCGTAGTCGGCGAACGCGGTGCGACTCTTTCAGGCGGTCAGCGCCAGCGCATCGCACTCGCCCGGGCCTTTCTGCGCAACGCCCCGATCCTCGTCCTCGACGAAGCGACCAGCGCACTCGACAGCGAGAGCGAAGCCGCCATCCAGCAGGCGCTCAAGAAGCTCGTCGTAGGCAAAACCGTTCTAATTATCGCTCATCGTTTCAGCACCATCCGCGACGCCTCAATGATCCTCGTGTTCGACCGGGGGCATGTCACCGACTGCGGGTCACACGCCGAACTCTACGCCCGCAATCCTCTCTACAAGGCGCTCTTCGACGGACAAAACCAGTCCTGAAATATCAATCGCCCACCCCTCGCGATGGCCGACGAGCCCAAGCCGTTTTCCTATCAGGCGGAAAAACTGATCGCCGCCCTCCGCCGCGTGCCCGACGATACGCCTGCGCGCATGAAGAAGCGTCCGACCAAGGAGCTCTCCGGCTTGGTCGAGGAGTTGATGGTCAAATACCAGATCGGCCGCGATTCGCCCGAGCAACTGATTCGCGACAACTGGCCCGAGCTCGTCGGCCCCGCCAACGCCCACTACTCGCACGCCGCCCAGATCGACCCGCGCGGACGCCTGACCGTCCTCGCCGGCCACGCCGTCGTTCGCAATGAACTCTTCATCCACCGCAAGACGATCGTCCAACGCATCCAAAAACTCCCCGGCTGCACCCACGTCCGCGAACTCAACATCCGCGCCGGTTAACTTCTTTCTCTTTCCTCTTTATCTTAATCTTTCTCCCCTTCGTTCCGATTTCCGGATCCTTGACGAAAGATTAAGATAAAGAGGAAAGAGAAAAAGCATGTGAAGAAGACCTGCAAAATCCCCCACCTCTGAAAATTTCGCTTGCCCACCCCGCAGTGATTTTGGACTTTGGCTCCCTTGCGTTAGTGAAGTCCCGTCGGTTACGGGGCTCCACCATGACTGGTCCGGCATTCCGTCGGATTAGAACGGTGACACCGGCAAACGCCGTGGTTTTCGCCACGACGGGAGCGGGTGGCACGGGGCCTGCAAAGGTCCCCTACAGTTATGTAACCCAGCTAAAATCAAACCATGTCAACGATCGCCAAACCCGAAATCATCTCCGAATACAAAGTCCACGACACCGACACCGGCTCTTCCGAGGTCCAAGTCGCGCTGCTGACCGCTCGTATCAATCACCTGACCGAGCACCTTCGCACGCACCGCAAGGACTTCCACAGCCGCCGTGGCCTGCTCCAGATGGCCTCCCGCCGCCGCAAGCTGCTCGACTATCTCAAGCGCCACAACCTGCCGAAGTACAACGAGCTCCTCAAGCGGCTCAGCCTCCGCAAGTAAAAGCCCCTTTAGCAACACGGGCGACCCCATCCGGGGGTCGCCCGTTGTCTTTAAGACACTCGAGACTAGCGCGGGACATTTCTGGTTGATTCAAGGCGGGACGTGACCTCCGGTCGCATTTTCCCTCCAGGCACCAACCAGAAATCTCTCCTCCAAGACGAGGATTGCGAAACGGGTCACCCGTTCAAATTTCAACATTTTCGGAAAGTGGCACAGGCATCCCGCCCGTGATCCCGATCTTTCTCGTTCCTCTTTATCTTAATCTTTCTCCCTCCGAGCTCGGACATCCGAGCTCCGTCCTCCCCGACGAGAAAGAGAGCGATTAAGATAAAGAGGAAAGAAACGATCCCAAGGCCGAGCCCCGCTCGCCTTCCACTTTCCCCAACCCCGGCCTACCTGCCGCGTGTCGCAGGCCGGCCCTTCTATCCGAGGCACGCAACCGTATCCGAAAACAGAACACATCATGTCCCTGAAGCAGAAACACTCCGTCACGATTCCCGGTCTCGGGATCACCTTCTCCACCGGCACCTACGCCGCCCTCGCCAATGGCGCGGTCAACGTTGCCGTCGGTGAGACCAACCTCTTCGTCACCGCTTGCGTCGCCCAGACCATGCGCCCCGGCCAGGATTTCTTCCCGCTCACCGTCGATTACCGCGAAAAATACGCCGCCGCCGGCCGTTTCCCCGGTGGTTATTTCAAGCGCGAGGGCCGTCCGTCCGAAAAGGAAATCCTCACCTCCCGCCTTTGCGACCGTCCTTGCCGCCCCCTCTTCCCCGAGGGTTTCCTCAATGAGGTCCAGATCATCGGCCAGCTCATGTCGACCGACCTGATCAACGAGCCCGATATCTCGATGATCAACGGCGCGTCCGCCGCCCTCGCCATCTCCGACATTCCATGGAACGGGCCCATCGCCGGCGTTCGCGTCGCCGAGATCGACGGTCAGTTCGTCGCCAATCCCACCATCGAACAGATGTTCCAGTCCTCGCTGGACCTCATCTATGTGGGCAACGAGAAGGACATGCTCATGATCGAAGGCTCCGCGGACCAGATTCCGGAGGAGCGCTTCATCGAGGCCCTCGCCTTCGGCCACGCCTCCATCCAGCCGATCATCGCCGGCATCAAGGAACTCGTTGCCATCGCCGGCAAGCCCAAGGCCACCTTCGCCCTCGTCGGCGCCACGCCCGAGGCCCGTGCCATCATCGAGCGCGTCGTCCCCGCCGAGCGCGTCTCCGCCGCGATCTTCGGCTTCGAAAAGGCCGTCCGCTCCGCCAACGTCAAGGCCCTCAAGGAAGAGGCCAAGGCCGCCCTCCTCGCCGAACTCGGCGAAGGCAAGTTCACCGATGTCGACCTCAACGTCGTCTTCGAGGACCTCCAATACAAAGCCTACCGCAAGACGGTCCTCGAGCGCGGCGTGCGCGCCGACGGCCGCGATGCCAAGACCCTCCGCCCCCTCCACTCCGAGGTCGGCATTCTCCCCCGCGTTCACGGTTCCGCCGCGTTCAAGCGTGGCGACACCCAGAGCATCGTCATCACGACCCTCGGACCGACCAAGGATGCCCAGGACCTCGACGCCCTCACCGGCGGCGTGAAGTCCAAGAGCTTCCTCCTTCACTACAACTTCCCGCCGTTCTCGGTCGGTGAAGCCGGTCGTTTCATCGGCCCCGGCCGCCGTGAAATCGGCCACGGCGCCCTCGCCGAGCGCTCCCTCGTTCCCGTGCTCCCGCCCGAGGACGTGTTCCCCTACTCCATCCGCGTCGTCTCCGAAATCATGGCCTCCAACGGCTCGACTTCGATGGCTTCGATCTGCGGCGGCTGCTTGTCCTTGATGGACGCCGGCGTGCCGATCATCGCCCCCGTCGCCGGCATCTCCTGCGGCCTCATGACCGAGACCGCCCCCGACGGCTCCATCGCCAAGTGGACCACCATCACCGACATCATCGGTGAGGAAGACCATTTCGGCGACATGGACTTCAAGCTCGCCGGCACCACCAAGGGCATCACCGGCTTCCAGCTCGATCTCAAGATCAACGGCCTGCCCTTCGAGATCGCCAAGACCGCGATTCACCAGGCTCGCGAAGCACGCATCGAGATCCTCCGGAACATGCTCGCCTCGATCCCGGCGCCCCGCAAAGAGCTCAGCCTCTATGCGCCCCGCATCCAGACGATCCAGATCGATCCCGAAAAGATCGGTCTGCTCATCGGACCCGGCGGCAAGACCATCCGCCGCATCGTCGAGACGACTGGCGCGCAAATCGACATCGCCGATGACGACTCCGGCAAGGTGTTCATCTACTCGAACAACGCCGAAGCCTCCAACCGCGCCCTCAAGGAAATCGACAGCCTCTGCGGCGGCGGTTCCGGTGGCGGCGGCGCCGGCGGTCCCCCGATCGAGAACGGCAAGATCTACACCGGCCGCGTTACCGGCGTGAAAGAGTTCGGCGCCTTCGTCGAATGTTTGCCCGGCAAAGAAGGTCTCTGCCACATCAGCGAACTCGCAGACTTCCGCGTGCGCCGCACCGAAGATGTCGTGAAGATGGGCGACAGCATCACCGTGAAGTGCATCGGCATCGACGAGCGCTCCGGCAAGGTGCGTCTCAGCCGCAAGGCCGCCCTCAAGGAACTCGAAAGCCAGTCCGCCCCGGAAGCACCCGCTCCCGACGCCCCGGCATCTGAAGCCCCCACCGCCTAAAACGAACGGCGATCCGCGGATCGCCGATTCTTAAAATCACAAAGCCGTCCCCGCATTCGCGGGACGGCTTTTTTTGCGCCGCTGGCCCGACTTCTTTCCCAGACACACCCTAGAGCATTTCAAATAAAACTATAACCGCAATGGGCAAACCAACCGAGGACGTCTTGCGGGGTGACGGAGCCCAAGGCGGATGAGATGGCGGAGAGCAGATCGGTGTGGTTGCGAGCCTGGGCCTTGCGAAGGAGCGCCTTTACCTTGCTCCACATCATTTCGATGGGGTTGAGGTCGGGGGAATAGGCGGGGAGGAAGCGGACCTCGGCTCCGGCTTGTGCGATCAGGGCGAGGGTGCGGTCGTTTTTGTGGGCTCCGAGATTGTCCATGACCACGACGTCGCCCGCTCGTGTCAACGCCCGCCTAGATTTGACCCACATGTGGCCGTATAAAATTGACCCACCCCCGCGTGAGTAACGGCGGGGTTATTTGGTCTTGGAGCGGGGGCCTCCTTTCGTTGG
>JANJTQ010000323.1 GCA_024711005.1 Opitutaceae bacterium
TCCTCAAACAAGCCCAAAAAATGCAGCGTTCCATCGAGTCCCTCCAGACCCAGATGGAAGCCAAGGAAATCGACATCACCAGCGGTGGTGGCGCGGTGAAGGTGAAGATCAACGGTGCGGGCAAATTCCTCTCACTCGAACTCGACCCCGAGTTCCTCAAGGAAGATGCCAAACTTGTCTCCGATACGCTGCTCGCCGCGATTCAGGACGCCGCCAAGCAGGCCAAGGAATTCAACGATTCCGAAATGCAGAAAGTCACGTCGGCCTTTCAGATGCCCGGGATGTTCTGAGAAGCTAGCGACTAGTCACCAGCTTCTAGCTGCTCGTTTGCATGACACCCGCCTTTGAGCGTTTGCAGCAGCAGTTGAAACAGCTGCCGGGGCTGGGTTACCGCTCGGCGGAACGGATCGCGCTGCACCTGTTGGTGGGCAAACCGGGCGACCTGCCGGCGTTGATCAATGCGCTGGAGGAAGCCGCGCGCAGCGTGCGACGTTGCACGCGATGCGGCAACCTGGCCGAGGGCGACCTCTGCGCCCTGTGTGCGGACGAGCGTCGCGACCAGAGCATCGTGTGCGTGGTGGAAAATGTTCCCGACCTCGTCGCGCTGGAGCGCTCGGGCGCTTATCGCGGCGTCTACCACGTGCTGCATGGAAAACTCTCGCCGATCCAAGGTGTGGCGCCGGGAGATTTGAATCTTGCCGCGTTGCTGACGCGGACCGGCGCGGGTGAGGTCCGTGAATTGATTTTGGCTTTGTCCAATGATGTCGAGGGCGAGGCGACCTGTCACTACATCACCGAACATTTGCCGGCAGGCGGGGACATCAAGGTGACACGCATCGGTTTCGGCCTGCCGAGCGGAGGCGGGGTGTTATACGCCGACTCGGTGACGCTCAAGAGCGCGCTGGATGCGCGTCGCGAGTATTTGTGAGGCGCCCCGCACGGGGTTACGAGGTGCGTCCAGTCGAGGCGGTGGACTCGTAATGAGCGCCGTCGCTGCATCGCGGAGTGATGCACGATTTTTTGCAGAAACATGGCATTGACTTCGCCATTAAATGGCGGAATTTCGCGCGAGTCGCCACCTAGGGGGAACACCTTAGTCTGTTTGGCTACTCTCTTACCCCGTCCATCCCGCTATGTCGCCCCCTTGGTATGATCGTTTTGTTGGAGTGCGTGAAACGAGCACGGCCGGCGCACCTCGTGAAATCCTGGTGATTGACGACCAGCCTGAAGCCAGGGAGCTGATCGGGCTCTCGCTTCAACGCATGGGATGGGTGGTTCATCTGGCCGCCAATGCCGCGGACGCCATGGAGATCATGAGAACCTCGCACGGCTCGATGGGCCTCGCGTTGGTGGATGTGGTGATGCCGGACATGGACGGGATGAGTCTGGCCCGCCGGTTGCGTGCAGCCCACCCCCGGTTGGGAATCATCCTTGTGAGCGGCAAGCTCAACGACGAGTCGCGGTGGATCGTAAGCGAGGAAGGGTTTCGATTTCTGCCTAAGCCTTTCAAGTTGAGGCAGCTTGGGGATATGGTCGCGAGTGTGCTGGGTGATCTTGATTCGTCGGTTTCGCCCTGAGCCGTTGTTTGCCATGGATCAGAACTTTTTGCTTTCCGCGGACAAACTTACGCTCAATCCCGACCTCCAGAGAGGCTGGATGAGTTTTGATACGTTTGTGATTAAGAACGTACCGGCACAAACGTACCTGCGGGTGAGCACGGACCAGGCGACGGTTTTACGGGCGTTCGCGGACGGCAAAACGGTACCGGAGGCGTTTGCGTGGTTATTGAAGGAGCGTCTCTGCCTGCCGGTGCGTGAGTTTTATGAGTTGGTGCTCAAGGCGCACGATGTCGGGATCCTCTGGTCATCGCAGAAACGGCTTCCGGTCAGGCAGCCGATTCATTGGCGCGGGGCCAAGGCGGGGACGCTGCTCCTTCGGCTAATCGCGGTTTTGGTGGTGGCGGCGTTTGCGAGCATGGCGATGCGGACGCCGCCATTGTCAATCGGATGGGGGGCGTTGGTGGTTGGTTGGGGCCTGGCGCTCACCGCGCGGGGTGCCGGACGGATGTTTGCAGCTTCGGTCCTTGTAGGTGCCGGGGGATCGATTTACCCGGGCAAATCGCGAGGCTGGCTGCGCGGACGATTGGATCTGAGAGATACCGTGTTGTTGCGTCCGGTGGAGCAAGCCCTGGTCGCCTTGGCGGAGAATTTGCCACTGACGCTTTGCCTCTTGGCGACACTGTGGGAGTTTCCGGTGCTCGCTCCACCGCTCGCGGCGGTGTGGCTCCTGGATTGGCGTCCGTGGGGCGCGGGTTTGCCTCACCGGCTGGCGAACCTGATGAGCCGGTATCCAAAACGGGATACCGACGGGCGGTTTTTGTTTCTGCCGAACCTGCGTCCTCAATTGCACTGGCGACCCTGGTGGCGGCGGTGGGATTGGCGGGTATGCGTGCTTGAACTGACGTGGGCCGCAGGTTGGTCGCTGCTCGTGGCGCGGATTATTTTGGACGGACTCGGACTGTCGTTCGTCGAGATGGCGACCGACTGGGATTATTGGTCTGTGTCGCTGCCGGTGATCTGCGCGGCGTTGTTGGTGAGCATTGTGATCACGATGCTGCGGCGCTGGCGTGATGGCATCCGGCAAGTCTGGCGCGGGCTGAAGCGCCGCGTGACGAGGCTGCTTCGTCATTGGCGGCACGAATATGTTTTTCCTGACAATGAGGCGGCGTTGCTCCGGCTCGCCTCGAGCCATCCCTTGTTGGGGCAACTCAATCCTTACGATCAGGCGGTGGTTGTGCGCGCGTGGAGGCCGGCGACCTTTAAACCATGGAAACAGCTGGCCGGCGGAAATGACGAGGGCACCGCCGTCGGCTTGATCCTTTCAGGGCGTGCGGAGGCCTGTCGTATAAAATCCAACGGACTGCGGACGCCGGCGTTTATGTTGGAGGAGGGCGACTTCTTTGGGTTGCCGCATCTCATGGCGGACGAGGAGTCCTTGCTGGAGGTGAAGAGTCGCACTCCGGTCGCCGCGATGCTTCTGCCGATGGATGTTTTCAAGACCGTCGTGACGGCGCGACTAAAGCCCGCGGTGGTGCATGATCTCACGCACAAGTATGCGTTTCTGCAGCGTCTGCCGGTCTGCGTTTCGTGGCACCCGCATGCGGTGGCCCGCTTTGCGCGCATTTCACTGATCACGAGTTATGCGGACGGCGATTTCATCCTGCACGAAGGTCAGGATGCGCATTGGTTCTACATCATTTTCGATGGAGTCGCCCAAGTGCGCCGACGGGGGAAACTGGTGTCGCGTCTCAAGGCGGGGGAGTTCTTTGGAGAAATCAGCCTGCTCCAAAGCAGCGCGACCGTTGCGGACGTGGTTGCCCAAGGCCAGGTGCGTTGCCTGCAGATTGATCGGACGAGTTTCCTCCGCTTCATGACTTACAATCACCATGTGGCGTTGAGACTGGAGAAGATCAGTTCGGCGCGTCTGGGCCGGCCGATTTTTCCATTGGGATCCTCGATTGCCTGAGATCACCAGCACCGCTCGCCAGACCGCGCAGGGTCGGAGAAATCAACGGTGGAGCGAGGTTGGTGCGGGCAGAGGGAGTCGAACCCTCTTCTCATGCTTGGGAAGCACACATAATAGCCGGTATACTATGCCCGCGTTAACCTTAAGAAGGTTCAAACCGGCTCCAGTTCGTGCCGCAATCACGAATTGCGGTATTTCTTTCTTCCCGCAACGGCACGGGTGACCCGGAGGTCGGCCTGTTCATCCAAACAGGCCGAAGCAACCTTCGGGCAGGGGCATCGTCACCACCAGCGACGCTCGGCGGCGGTGATCAAGGCGCCTTGAAGAGGTTCGAGCGTGGGGTGCCAGTGGCGCTCCCATTCAAGGCTGACGGTGCCGGCATAGGGTTCGCGTTCGAGAACATCGCGGAGCGCCGCCATGGGGAACTCGCCTTCGCCGGGCGGCACATAGGTGTAGGGATGGCGGCCTGAGGGAATGGCGATGCTGTCTTTAACGTGAATATGAACCACGGCGGACTTGATCGCCTGCCATGTGGCGACGGGATTTTCGCCGCCCTGACGCCAGGTGTGGTGTGCATCCCAGAGCAATGAAGCGCCAGCGGGAGCGGCCGCGAGGAAGCGCTGGATCGCCGGTGTGGTGACGAGCGCGTCATGGGTCTCGATCATGAGATCGGTGCTCCAGCCATTCTCGGTTCGGAGGGCGTTCCACCACGCGAGCGTGTCGAGCGCCTGGGCGAGTTCGGCATCCGTCAGGGCTTTGCTCCCCCCGTCGAACACGCGCAGGCGGGGTACGCCGAGCGCCTCGGCCCAAGGGATGAACTGGAGAAATTCCTCGCGTTCGGCCGGGGTGTTTCCGATGAGCCGCAGCGATGTATCCAGTGCGACGATACGAATCGGGGAACGAAGGGCATGGGCGGCGAAATTCTCGGGTGAGCCGTAGGTTTGCGCCAGCCAGGCCGGCACGTCGAGCGAACCGCCGACGCCGCGCAGCTCCACGGCGTCGAGTTCGTGGCGCGAGGCGAGTGCGAAGATTTCGTCGAGCGTGAGTTCGACGCAACCGAGGGTGGAGAAGGCGCGAGCGTAGGGGCGGATCATGGGTATGGGCTTAGCCGTAACGATGCAGTTGGATTCAGGGTGGAGCGCGATCTCCGAGCGCGTTTCGCAGGCGGACGGTCTCAACGGCGCCCGGAGGCGCCGTCCACCTTTTGGTTTTGCCGGCCACCAGGCTCTTTGGCTCTCGACTGAATTTATACGGCTTAGACGATGCGGTTCTCGGCCATCACGGTGGAATACCACTTGGCGCTGAGCTTTGGGGTGCGCTTCTGCGTCTTGTAATCCACGTGTACGATGCCGAAGCGGCGGGTGTAGCCGTCCTGCCACTCAAAGTTGTCCATGAACGACCACAGGAAATACCCCTTTACCGGCACGCCATCGGCGATGGCTCGATGGAGTTCGCGCAGGTAATTGCGCACATAGTCGCGACGATGGAGGTCCTGCACCTCGTCGTTGACGACGGGTTCGACGTCGTAGCCGCAGCCGTTTTCCGTGATGTAAATGGCCTTTGCGCCATAAACCTCGGCCGGGAATCGCGCGCCCCAGTAGATTGCTTGCGGCATGATGTTGAGCCACCAGCAGGTGGTGCGCGGGTAGTCGGCGGGAAGGGCGAGCTCCTCGTAGCGGACCTTGCCCTTGCCGGCACGGATGAACTGGCCGGTATAAATGTTGAGGCCGAGGAAGTCGGTTGGCTGGCCGATAAGCTCGAGGTCGCCCTTTTGCACGACGGGGCGGTCCTTGCCGGTGCGCTTGAGGTAGGCGGCGGAGTAGCGACCCGTGTAGATGGGTTCGAGGATGTGGGCGTTTTGGTCGATGTACCACGCACGGGCGGCGGCGATATCGGCGGGCGTCTCGGTGACGGGAACGGAGAAGGCGGAGTTGTCGGTGAGGCCGACACGGGCGCCTTTGCCGCCGAACGTGCGCACGGCCTTCACGGCGTGGCCGTGACAGAGAAGGGCATGGTGGTAGGTCTGGTTGACAACCTGGGCGCTCTCCCGACGGCCCGGGGCCTTGTCGCAACCCGGGGAATAGCCTTGGACGGTGAAGCAGCGGATTTCGTTGAGTGTGATCCAGTTTTTGACGCGATCACCGAGAGCCTTCACAACAGTCTCGGCGTAAGTGGCGAAAGCATCGACGGTCACCCGGGAGGTCCAGCCTCCCCGGTCTTCGAGAGCTTGCGGAAGGTCCCAGTGGAAAATCGTGACCCACGGGGTGATGCCGTGCTTGAGGCAGGAATCGATGAGCTTGTTATAGAATTTGATGCCGGCCGGGTTTACTTCGCCGTCGCCGTTCGGATAGATGCGCGGCCAAGCCAGGGAGAGGCGATAGTTCTTGATACCCAGCTTGCGCATGAGCGCGAAGTCCTGCGGGTAGCGATGGTAGTGGTCATTGGCGACGTCGAGCGTGTCGCCGTTCAGGACCTTGCCGGGGATGCGCGAGAAGCGGTCCCAGACGGACTCGCCTTTGCCATCCTCGAAGGCGGCGCCTTCGATCTGGGGGGCGGCGGTGGCGACGCCCCAAGTGAAGTTTTTGGGGAAACGGAGCGGTTTGGTTGAGATCATTGTTGAGTGAGCGGGAATTGGACCGCCACGAGCACGGACAAGTGGACGAACACCCACTCGCTCATGCTCGCAGCTGAAAAAGATCAGACGTCGGCCTCGACGTGGGATTCGTTAAGATTGCGCCAGCGGTCGACGACCCGGCGATGGATCGCGTCGGGCGAGAGTCCGTGGGCGGCGCGGAGCACCTCCTGGTTCGTGCCGTGCTCGACAAACGTATCAGGCCAGCCAATACGCTCGACGGCGACGGAACAGTCGGCGTCCTGCAAGGCTTCAAGAACCGCGCTTCCGAAGCCGCCGGAGAGGACGTGGTCCTCCATCGTGACGAGCAGAGGAATGCAGGCGGCGTGACTGAGCAGGAGCGGGCGATCGAGCGGCTTGACGAAACGGGCGTTGACGACGCCGACGGAGAGGTGTTCCTCGGCTTCGAGGCGGGCGGCGAGTTTGAGCGCATCCTGCACCATGCTGCCGAGCGCCCAGATCATGATGTTGGAGCCCTGTTTCAACACCTCTGCCTGGCCAACCGTGAGGATGACGGGCGCGTCCTTGATTTTAACGCCGACCGCCGCGCCACGCGGATAGCGGATGAAGCCGGGCCCGGGGAGTTGAAGGCTGGTGTGCATCATGTCGACGAGTTCGTCCTCGTCCTTGGGCTGCATGATGGTGGCGTTCGGCACGGGACGCAGGTAGGCGAGGTCGAAGAGGCCGTGGTGCGTCGGGCCGTCGTTGGGCGAGAGACCGGCGCGGTCCATGCAGAACGTCACGGGGAGGTTTTGCAGCGCGACGTCGTGAATGATCGGATCGTAACCGCGTTGAAGGAACGTGGAGTAGATCGCGACAACCGGTTTGATGCCCTTGGTGGCGAGACCCGCGGCGAAAAGAACCGCGTGTTCCTCGGCGATGCCGACGTCGAAGAACTGTTTGGGGCACTCCGTCGCGAGATGCGAAAGGCCGGTGCCGCTTGGCATGGCGCCGGTGATTCCGACGACCGCGGGATCGGCCTGGGCGAAGCGGACGAGTGCCTTGCCCATGACATCCTGGTAATTGGGCGCGGGCGGGGTGGCCGGGGCGATCGCGGGTTTGATGCTCTCGCCGGTGAGCGGGTCGTACGGGCTGGCGCCGTGAAATTTCTCCGGGTGGGCCAGGGCCGCGTCGAGACCTTTGCCCTTCTTGGTGAGAACGTGAAGGATGACGGGAGTGTCGCAGTTTTTGGCGAACTCCAGGTTCTTGACGAGTTCGTCGAGATCGTGGCCGTCGATCGGACCCAGATAGCGGAGCCCGAATTTTTCGAACAAGGAGGACTCGACGAAGAAGTCCTTGGTCTCGCGCTTCCACTTCAGGTACACGCGGTTCATCTCCGCGCCGGCGGGAAAGCTCTTGAAGAACGCCTCCACGTCGTGGTGCAGCTTGTTGTAGGTCTTGCTCGTGCTGATGCGGTTGAGGTAGCTCGAGATCGCGCCGACGATTTTCGCGATGGACCACTCGTTGTCGTTGAGGATGACGATGAGGCGCTTGGTCGAG
>JANJTQ010000350.1 GCA_024711005.1 Opitutaceae bacterium
AGGCGCGGAGGAGATTAAAGTGTGCGTCGCGAGCGAGCGTGAGCAGGGGCCGGTAGGTGTCGGCCGTGATGGTGCCCGGGAAAATTTCCGGGCACACCCAGTTGGAGCCGCGGGCGAAGATGCGGCGGCCGTTGAGCTCGACGGTGATCGGCGGGTGGCTGCGGGATTTCGGGAAGCCGACGGGATGGGACCAGCCGCCCTCGTGCATCACGAGCCGCACGCGACGGAAACCGACGCGTTGCGTATGGGTGTCGGCACCAGGGGCGTCGAGGGTGACCGTGAGCGTGTAGAGCGCCTGCTCGCCTTGGTCGTGCGTCCACCAGAGGCGCGGAGAGTGGAGGGTCGCGGACGAGGTCGATGTGCCGGAGTCGGCGGTGAGGACGACGGCGCCGGCCGGATCGCGAAGCGTCCACGTGAACGGAACGGACTGGCTGGTTTCGGTGGTGACGATGATCGCGGCGGAGGAAAAATCCTCGGCGAGGATGTAACTGAAATCGACGTGGCGGAGGTGGGCGGCGGGGCGGATTTCGAAACGAGGCTCATCGCTGAAACCCAGCGGGATGAGGCGCGGGTGCCAGTCCCAGCCGTAGCTGACGGCCGGTTTGGTTACGTGCGCTTGCTCGGCGCGGTCGGGCGGCGCGCCGGGGCGACGAGGTGCGGGATGGAAGAGGACCTCGAGCGTGGAATTGGCGGGGGCATCGGTGAGGTCGGGCGCGTAGGGTGTGTTGAGGCCGGTATGGGTGAGGATGCGGCGACCGTTGAGGCGGAACTCGGCGTGATAATCGAGGCCGGCGCCGGTGAGGAGGAGGCGTTCGCCGGGCGCGAGGTCGACGGAGGGAACGGTAGTGCGGTAGAGCCAGAAAGAGTCTTCGAGTCCCTGCCAGGCGCGGACGTTGTCGCCGAAGTGGAGTTCAGGGAGGGCGTGCGCGCGGGCCCAGTCGAGTTGCACGGCCCCGGGGACGGTTGCGGGTATCCAGTCGGTAGATACGGGCGAGGCGGATGCGGACGGAAGGCGGGCGAGTTGCCAAGCGGAGGCGGGAAGAGGTCGGAATGACATGAGGCGGAAAGGGGAAATGGCCGCAAAGAGACTTGGAAAGCGCAAGAACAGGAATCAGGCCGTGTTTACGAAATAGACCGGACCAGCGGGAGCGAGAAAGGGTGTTCGGCCGAGGCGACCGAGACGGAGGCGGGCTGCCGGCCGCCTGGGCGGTGGCTCGGCTTGGAGGCTCGACGACCTCGTCGGGCTTGATCGGCGCGCTTTCCCAACCGACCCGACGAGATCGTCGGGTCTCCATCTCGGACCCCGGCGCAGACTTAACGGAGTAGTGCTAGGCGAAGGAGTGGAAGCCGTGGGCCTGACCGAAGGCAAGGGCGTCGGAGGCGGGGAGGATGCTTTGGGAGCAGGTGGGGTGGAGCAAGGACGTGGCGGCGGCGCAGACGCCGAGACGGAGGGCTTCGGCAAGCGGTTTTTCTTCGTGAAGGACGAGGAGACAGCCGGCGGCGAAGGCGTCGCCCGCTCCGGCGCTGCCGGCGATGAGAGCGGGCGGGACTTTGACGGCGGGTTGCCAGACGACGGCGCCATCGGTGGACGCGGCGCAGGCGCCTTCGGGAAAGTGGATGATGGCGTGACGGCGAACGCCGAGGGTGAGAAGGGCTCGCGCGGCTTGTTCGACGGCCGGGCGATCAAGCGCGGGGCCGCGACCAAGCGACATGCCGGTGAGTTGCTCGGCCTCGTAATCGTTGGCGAAGAGCAGATCGACTTCGGGAAGAACGGGCGTGGCGGTGGTGCGAAAGCGGTCGGAGGCGGCGCTGACGCAGTCGAGCGCGGTGAGCAGGCCGGCGGAGCGGGCGGCGCGAAGGACGGCGCGGGCGCGAGGGGCATGGTCGGCGGGATCGGCGGCATCGAGCGTGTCGAGGAGCAGGAGGTAGCCGAGGTAGAGCCAGCGGGAGGTGACACCGGTGAAATCGAAATGGGCGGGGCCGAGCAGGGCGTTCGCGGCGCGCGCATGGAAAAACGTGCGGCGACCGGTGTCGCGGACGGTCATGACATCGGTGTGGCTGGTCGTGGCGTCCCGTGTGGTTTGCAGACGCGTGGTGTCGATGCCGCAGGCGGCGCAGTCGGCGCGGATGGCGCGCCCGTCGGCGTCGTCGCCGACGAGCCCCAGACCGGCGAGGGGAAAGGGGGCGCGGAGTTTGGCGAAGTCCTTGAGGACGTTGTAGGGGCCTCCACCGTTGCCGGTTTCATGAGCGAGGATGTTGGCGAGACCATCCTGAGCGGGCCACGCGTCGATGGTTTTGACGTGGTCGATGATCCAGTTGCCGGCGGCGAGGAGTCCGGAGCGCATGAGACGGGGTGGAAGAGAGAAGGCGGAGGGGAGAACGAGAACGAGTAAGACAATCAGAACGAGTTTTTAGACTAAGCGCGTTCGGAGATGAGGCGAAGGGCGGCGGGTTCGTCTTCTTCGATACCGGGGAAACGGCCGATGTCGGGGTTTATGAAAAAATTATCGTGGAGGTCGTCGTTGGCGGTGGAGACCTCGCCGATGATGCATTCGTCGGAAGTCGGATAAAACGCGTGCCAGACACCGGGGACAAGGGTGACTCTTGAGCCGGCGGGGAGAATGAGTTTTTCGCCTGCGGCGAGCATGTGCGGGCGTCCGTTTACGGGGACGGTGAGGCCGCCGGGCGGGACGGACGGCGAGGCGGGTTTGGCGGGCCAGAGCTCAAGGGTGAGTTCGCCCGAGCGGCAAATGATATCCTCCTTTTTTTGTGCGTGGGTATGGCACGGGGTTGTCTGGCCGCGCCGGGCATACATGAGTTTTTCGCAGTACTCGGGTTCTTCGGCCAGGTTGATGAGCGTGAGCCCGTGGCGGTCGAAATCGGCAAGGCCGAAGTCGGTGATGTCCCAGCGCGGGTCGGGCGGGAGCGACCAATGGTGCCGGGCGAAACAGGCGGAGGCATCGCGGAAGGCGGCGTTGATCTCGGAGCGTTTCATGGGGCGACGACGGATTGCCCGGCGTGGGAGCGGAGGGCGGCGGCCCAGAGTTCGTGGTGGGCGACGGCTTCGTCCGGGGTGGCGCAGCCGAAACGGTCGCCGAGTTGTCCGGCGCGTTCGGCGAGGTAGGCGGCCCACATCTGCATGAGAATGTCGGGGAATCCCGGTTCGAAGATGCCGCCGGTGATTGTCTTGAACGGAGTGCCGAAGCCGAGATCGGTCGCGGACCAGGACTGTTCTTTGCCGCGGGTGTAAGTGAAGAGCGTTTTGGGGAGTTTGGTGGAGTAACGCACGCCGCCATCGGTGCCGAGG
>JANJTQ010000019.1 GCA_024711005.1 Opitutaceae bacterium
CTCAAAAAAATTTCCCGTGCGCGCCAACGCCTCGAACAACTCAAGCCTGGCTCCACTCAACTAAAACGGCACCGCAAACGCTCCAAACTTATGCCGATTTAATTACGGGACACTACACTAGTGACTAGAGGCTAGTCCTCAGAACTGGCCGAGGTAGGTGTCGCCTTCGTAGACGTGGACGCGGTGACAGATGGAGCCGGGCACACCGGCGGGATAGATAAACTTCAGGTAGATGCGTCCGTATTCATCGAAGTCGGCTTTCGTAAGAACCTTCACGATGGTGCCATCATCGAAGGTCACGCCTTGCACGAAGATTTCCACTTCGACGCGGGTGTCGTCGGTAAGAGGGCTCACGATGATGGGAACGCCGATCAACTTGCTGCCGTCTGGGTAGACTTGCAGGAGGTCCATGGCGGTATCGGAGATCGTGGCGACGCGGATGCTGCGCACGGTGGCGTGGCCAAAAATCGGGCCGTTCTCTCCGAGGCGTGCGATGATGTAGCTGTCGGCGGTGTTGGAGGTGCTCACGGCGAACCGCGTGCCACCGGCGGGAAGCGTCCCGGTTTTCCAGAGGAGGAGGCCCTGGTCCACCTCGAGGAGAACGTCGTCAAAGATGAGCGGGGTGTCCCAAGTGACGGGCGTGTTGTTAAGGCCGACAACAGGGTCGGAGGAAAAAGCGGCTTCGACCACTTCGACGGTGAACGGGGCCGCCGTATGGACGGTGCCGTTGGGTTCGATGAAGGTGCCGGTAACCGTGTAGACTCCGGGTTGACTAAAGGCCTGGACCAGCGGAAGCGCGGCCTGGTTGCCGTTCGAGTCACCGTTATTGCCCTTGCCGTTGGCCGAACCGGCCTGCGCGTGGGGGTTGGGAATGTTGAGCGCGTGTTCGCCCACCGTCGCATCCGGGGCGGTGATGCTAAGCGTGGCGCTGCCGCCAGTGTTGCTCTCCGGGTCCAGCACGGTAAAGCGCAGGCTGTCGCCCAGACGAACGCGCATGTGACGATCGACGGCATACTCTTCGGGAATTTCCAGGAGGTTCAGCGGGCTCCAGGTGAGCAACACGCTTTGGACGGAACCGGAGTTTTCGAAGTCGCCGGTGACCTCGACAGGAGAGGTCTCGCCAAGCGGGACGTCGGCATACCAGCCAAAGCCGGGAGCCGGGTTGGTGGTCACGGCTTGGCCGTCGGTCGTGAGCGTGAACAGCGAACGGTAGCGGGCCTTGCCGTGCAGACTGGCCGGCGAAACGTAGAGCTGGGTGTCCGTGTCGATGGTATTCTGATACGCGAGACGATCATCGATCCAATCGGCCACACCGTTGCCGTTGGCATCCGCGCCACCGAGTTGTTCGACCGCGAGGGAACGGATGCGCAGCGGGCGATAGCTGAGGGTGTTGTCGTAGAAGAGGCGCACGGTATGCGTGCCGGCGGTGAGCCAGGGTGCGATGACTTGCGCGAGACCGTCTTCGCCGATCGAGAGGATCAGGTTGACGCGGGCCACGAACTGACCGTCCACGGAAATTTCCACCGGGAAGAGCGTGCTGGTGGTAAGATTGGCGGAGGAAAGCGCCGTGAACGTGAGCCGGTAGAGCCCGTCGGCCGGGACCGTGAAGGTGTAGTCGAGTTTTCCGGTGAAAGTCTGCGACACGATGCCGGTGCCGTCGGCGTCGGTAGACCACTGTCCGTTGACGACGACGCCTGCGTTGCCGTTGATCGTGGCCACGGGAGTGACCGTGGCGTCCGCGGGGACGGTCTCGGAAGTCTCGGCGGGGGTAAGGTCGGTGATGAGACTGATGTCCTTGATGAGGCGGACGGGCACATCGACGTCGGGGATCGAGGTGAACGGCCCCATGTTGTGGCAGATGGCGAAACCAACGAGGCAGGACTCGCCGAGGGCAAGGGTCTTGGCGTTGGAGAGAATCCAACGCCGGCCATCGGCGGAATAGAAGAGACTCACGAGGGCGCCTTCGCGGCGGACGCGGAACCAGTAGCCGGAAAGCGAGGCGGCTTCGCTGGCGAACGCCGGGGTGAATGCGGGCAACGGGACGATGGCGCCGTCTTCGGAGGTTCTCACGAAGGGGCTGTTGAGGCCGCTGACCGCCTGAAGCATCGTGAGGGAGATCGCCTTGGAGTTCAGACCGGAGCGCACGGATACGCCGGCGAGGCCGATGGCGTTGGACTCGGGTCGGGCGATGCGGGCGGTGAGTTCGAAGTCGCCGGAGATCTGGCGATGGAGAAAGCAGAAGTTGTCCTCCTTGTGCATGGCGGCGCCGGTGCCGGTGTCGGCCAGCAGGAAGGACCCGGTGCCCACGCGATTGGCGAGCGCGGGAGTCGTCACCGGGCCGACGTCGCCGAGTTGCCAAGGCGCGAGGTTGAGGTCGGACGTGGTGAGCGGATCGGACTGAACGACGACTTCGAGCATGTCCTCGTAGGTGTCGCCATCGGTGTCCGGAACGAGCGGATTCAGGCCGTGCTGATATTCGAGAAGGTTGGGCAGGCGGTCGGTGTCGGCATCGCCGTATGAGCCACGGGCCGTGGCGATGAGCAGCGGATCCGTGAGGCCTTCGGCGGCTTCCCACAGATCGGGCAGGCCGTTGTCATCGAGGTCGTCGGCGTGGCCGGTGAACAAGGCGAGGGCCTGACCGGAGATGACTTCGTGAGAGGTCGCGCCCGGGGGAGTCCAGGCAATGGTGAGGTGGTCGTCGGTGCCGTTTTCCTTGTGGAGCGCCTCAAAGTAGTAGAGCTGGCCGGCTTGAAGCGGGATGAGCGGGGAGTGCTGCTCGGCGCGGGCGTCAAATTGATGGTGGAGGGTGGCGCCCTGGCCGACGCGGGCGACTTTCACGCGGGTGAACGGCGAATCGTCGGGGGCGAGCCAGAGTTCGGCGCTGTCATTGGCGGAGACGTGGAAGCGATAGTCGCCGGTGACGGGAGGGACAAGATAACCGCGGATGCGGCGACCGTAGCTGTTGCCGGAGTTGAGGGGGGCGTCCAGGGTGGTGAGGTTGCCGCGGAGGTTGGGAGCGCCGTGGAAGCGCGCGTCTTTGGTGAGATCGCGCACGATGATTCCGCCGATGCCGGTCCACGTTTCCATGAGGGCGGCTCCGGGGAGACGATCGTCGGCGGCGTGCGGGTTGCCGCCGAGCTGGTATTCATGGAGATTCGTCAGGCCGTCGGTGTCGGAATCGAGCGCGGCGTCGGCGGCGTGGTTCGGGTTGAGGCCGTGGGCGAGTTCCCAAGCGTCGGGCATGCCGTCGTCGTCGGAATCGATCGCGCGGACGGACGTGAACGGAACGGCTTCGTCGGGCTGGCTGGAGGAAGACCAGTTCAGGCGAATACGGGAGTCGCCGGTGGCGGCATCGGCGTATTCGACGACGACGCGAACCGGTTGTCCGGCCTGGAGCGCAACGGTGCCGGTGGTCTCGTCGAGCGCGTGTGGTGTCCAGCGGTCGATCACGACCTGGTCGTTGACGAGGACGCGAACGGAGCCTTGGGAAAGCGTGGTGAAGGTATAGGTCTCCGAGTGCCCGGGGACGACGTCGCCTTGCCAGCGGATCGAATAGGCGGAGGCAGGCACGCCGGGTGCCGGGGCCTGGTCGGCGGCCCAGGTGAAGTCGAGGGCAACATCACGGCGGAAGGCGCGGCTTTGGTTGAACTCGGTGCCTTCGTAGTAGGCGCCGTTCCAGCCGAGAGTCCCCTCGCCCATCTCGAGTGAAAGGTGGTCGAAGAGGGTCTGCGTGTGGTTGGCGGTGTCGTTGCTGGAGGCGGCGAGACCGATAAGAGGTGTCGCGCCCGGGTCGAAGACGACGGAACCGACGGACGTCCAGGTTTCCCCGTCCGGAGAGGCGGACGCAACGATGTTGGGTCCGAGCCGGTCGATGCGCAGCCAGTGGGGCGCGGTGGCGGCGACGGCGGAAGACGTGGCGGTGGAGCCGTTGGTCTGCTCGCGGCGGCGGAGGGTGAGACCGTTGGACGGCATGAGCGTGAGCGCGACATGGCGGGCGCCGGGTTCAAGGCTCTCGCGGATCATGAGGGCGCTCTTGGTGGTGGTCTTGACCGCGAGCTGCGAGGCGACGCGGGCGGTGAGGCGACCGTCACCGGGAAGCGGTTGATAAACGTAGTGGAACGCGTCGGCGTTGCCGGCCATGTCGCCGCCGCCGCCGCGGACGAAGACGGAGTTTTCCGCGTAGTCGTTGACGGCGGAGGCGCGGGGCAGGCCGATATCGACGGCGGACCAGGGGGACTCGGAGAACGCGCCGAGGCGGAGACCATCGGCGGTGGCGCTTTGCAGAACGGTGGAACGCGTGCCGAGGGTAAGGCCGACCTTGACGGTTTCGCCCATGGCGATCGTGCGGGAGCCGTGGAGCTTCCAGGTGACGCCGTCGGTGGAATACAGGCCGTTGAAGACGTCGCCCTGGCGGCGGAGGAGGAGCCACACGGGGCCATAAACGCCGGTCTTGCGATAGACGGCGGTGGTGGCGGCGGGCGTGTCGCGCGACTGGAAGGCGATGCCCTGGCTCAGGGTGAGCAGCAGGGCGGCGTTGGGCGCATCGGAGGCGAGGCCGTCGCGGGCCATGAGGCCGACCTGGGCATAGGCGTTGGTCGCATCAAGGAGGTTGACGCGGGCAAGGATGTAGCCGTCGCCGGTCAGGTCGCGCCAGAGGAAGGCGGATTGGTCGGATGCGCCGGCGTTGTCGGCGATGGTGGCGCCGGAAAGGGTGTAGTCACCGCTTGAATACACGGCGCGGGCGGGCGCGGCGGGGGAGCCGAGGTCGGAAAGGTCGAAAAGGAGCGGTTCCTCCCCCACCCGTGCGTTGAGGCTGAAGGTGACCGCGGCGGCCTGGGATCCGCCGCCGACGCTGGCGTCCACGAGATTGAGTCCGCCGACGAGCGGCAGGAGGAAGGGGGATTGCACCAGACCGTTGGCGTCGGAGAGCAGGCTGAGGGAGGTCGCGCCGGGTGCGGTCGAACCGAGGGTGCCGTCGCCGCGGGAAACGCGCAGTTGCACCGGAACATTGGCGAGCGGATCGGCGCTGAGGGAATCGGTCACGCGGACGGCGAGTACCTGGGGCAGCAGGGTGCCGACCGGGCCGGACTGGTGGTTGCCGGACTGCACTTGGAGCAAGGGCCGCTGGCCCTCTTGGTTGAACACGAGGGGGTCGTTGCCCAGTTCCCATTCCTGATGATGGGTGAGGCCGTCGGCGTCGGTATCGGCCAGCGGATCAACACCGGTGGTGCCGAAATACAGGGTTTCCCATGCATCAGGCAGGCCGTTGCCGTCCAGATCGGCGGGAGTCGTGAGCTTGAGCTCGTCGCCGACACCGATCGCCCAGGTGGAGGCGGAGCGGTTGGAATAAGCCAGACCCACTTCGAGAACGGGGCCCAATTCGAGGGTTTCGCTGCCATGTTCGGTCCAGTTCACACCATCGACGGAGCGCCACGCGGTGAAGACATTGCCGGCGCGGGAAAGGCAAAGCCAGGCGGGAACGGCCACGGTTACGTTGGTTGCGCGCGACGTAAGGGTACCCGCTGTCGTGCGGCGGCTCATGAAGACGACGCTTTTGGAGGTCGTCAGACCGAGGAGCACGCTGCGGGCATTGGCGGCAAGACCATCACGCATCATCAGACCGAAGCGCGTGGAGTTATCCGCCGAACTCACCGAGGCAACCTTTACCACCAGCGTGCCGTCGCCGATCAGTGTCTGGGAAACGTATTTCATCTTGTCGGCGGTGCCGGTGATGTCCGCCCCGAGGTTGGAGAGCACGTAACTGCCGTCGTAGAGCGCCACGCCGGCGTCGGCCGGCGCGCCAACGCTGTGTTCGGTCCATGGCCACGGCAACGCGAGCCCGGCCTCGGGTGCATCGATGAGGACCTGGTCCGCCGTCATGGTGGTCAGGCCGGAGGTCCGGCTGCAGGCAACGAGACCGACATAGACGTCCGCGGTCATGGAAAGCGCGACGCGTTGCACGACGGTCCATGTCACACCGTCGGCGGATTCGTAGCCGGTGACCATTTTGTCGCGGCGTTCGAGCTTCACCCAGCGCGGCGCTTGAACGCCCGCCACCAATACCTGGGAGGCGCTTCCGCCGGTGGAGGTGCGCCATTTGATGCCGACGCCGGCCCCCGGCGTAACCATCATCAAGGCGTTTTTGGCATTTGCATCGAGACTCTCACGAATCATCACACCGGCCTTCGCCGAGGCATTCGTGTTGGTCAGCGATGCGACACGGGCGACGATGTAGCCGTCGCCGCTCAATGGACGGTAGGCGAAGTGGAAATTGTCCGCCGTGCCGCCGATATCGGCGCCCGAGCCCTGAAGCGTGTAGGTGCCCGTGGACGAATCGTAGTCGGCGGTTCCGGCACTGCCGACCGTGCCAACATCGGCGTTCTCCCAAGGTCCGGGCAAGGTGGCGCCAAGCTTCACCAAGAAAAACGTCACCAGCGCCAGACATGCGACCAAACGACGGCAGGACGATACGGAGCACTCGAATTGCGGCATAAAAAAAAGAAATGGGAGATTCAGGACCAATGAACCATCGGTCCGACAAAATGAGCCCGGGTTAGAACCACTCCCGCAAATGCCCGTCAACACCTTTCGCTATTATATTACACTGCATAGCTTAAATCCCCATCCGGCCGCAATCGATCTCCCTCAACGTGATTTGATAATCGCGCTACATCTCTTGTAATCGATATCTTACGTTAGCAAACGCAGTGATTCGGCATGAAATAGATCAGCAGGCGTAAAATGCTATATGCCGAATATAGCTCCAATTCCCGCACTAGGTTTGAGTTTGGGAGTCGCGAAAAACCTCTCCTAGTTTGACGCACGTCAAGGATTGGCGTCGTTGCTTCGGGCAACCTGTCTTGACGTGACAAGCCCGCTCCACGCCGAGTCCCCCGTTCCCGATAATTTCAATGCCCATTTCTCCTTCCTCTGCCTCGCTCTTCGACCGCATCGGCGGGCGCGAACCGTTGGTGAAGCTGCTGCGCTATTTCTATGCAGACGTTCGCCAGCACAACGAGATCGGCCCCATCTTCGCCCGCCACATCGACGACTGGCCTTCACACATCGAAAAGATCGCCGACTTCTGGTCGGGAGCCACCGGCGGTCCGGCGCTCTACAATGGCCCGATGCCGTGGAAACATGTCCGGCTCGGCTTGGGTGAAGTTCATTTCCAAGCGTGGCTCGGTCTTTGGCATCGCCATTGCCGCACCCACCTGCCCCCGCTGGAAGCGGAGGAGTTGATCCAACGCGCCGAAACCATCGGTCTGCGCTTGCGCCAAATCGTGGCCCTTCACGACGACCCGCCCCAAAACTGAGGCACTCCGGTCGTCGTCCTTGGGAGCGGCGGCAACGCTGCCGCCGCTCCTTCCGACAGGCTCAATTTGAACGCGAATTATGACGGGGGGTTCAAACGGGCCAGCACGGCCCGCAGATCGTCCAATCGCACGGGCTTGCTCACGTAATCGTCCATGCCCGCGGAGATGCATAACTCGCGATCTCCCTGCATGGCATTCGCCGTCATGGCGATGATATGAATCGGCGTCTTCCATGCGCAGGGGCGCGAAGGGTCGTTCTCCAGCTTGCGAATCGTGCGGGTGGTCTCATAGCCGTCCATGTCCGGCATCAGGCAGTCCATCAGGATCACGTCGTAATGCATACGCGACAACGCGGAGAGCACTTCGTGGCCGTTCGCCGCCACATCCGCGGTGCAACCGAGCTTGTTGAGCTGCCCAAGCGCCACGCGTTGGTTCACCTGATTGTCCTCGGCCACCAGAACGCGCATCGGAGGAAGAGCAGTCATGACCAGCGCGGAAGGTGTCGAGGGCGACGTCGACGCAGCGACGCAATTTCGTCCCATCACCTCCACCACACAGTTGTAGAGATGCGATTGCTTGATGGGTTTTACGAGACGGGAATCGATCCCTATCCGCGCCAAATCCTCACCGGCGGGCAGCTCGCAAACGGACGTGAGCATGATCAGACGAGCGGACGCAATGGCGGGGTCGGCCTTGATGACTCGCGCCAGTTCCAATCCATTCATCCCGGGCATTCGCAGATCGAGGATCGCAAGATCGAAGGCACGACCGGAGCCGGCCGCCTCTCGCAGCAGACGGAGCGCTTCCTCGCCGTCCCGGGCACTCGCGTTCGCGATATCCCAGGATTGGAGCTGAAGCCGCAGGATTTCCCGGTTCGTCGCGTGGTCATCTACAATCAACGCACGAAGGCTGCTCAGATCGGGCGCCACCACCGGCGCCTTCGACTCGTCCGCCCGCTTTTCAGACTGTTTGTGGAATCGGGCCGTAAACCAAAACGTCGCGCCTTTGCCCGGTTCGCTTTCCACCCCAATCTCTCCTTGCATCATCGCGACAAGTTGACGGGAGATGGCGAGTCCGAGGCCGGTGCCGCCGTATTTCCGGGTAGTGGAATTGTCGGCCTGGGTGAATGCGGTGAACAGACGGGCCTGCACCTCGGGCGCGATGCCGATGCCCGTATCCTTCACGGTGAATCGCAGCATCGTATCGGTGGGGGTTTCCTTCTCATGGGAAACCCGCACGACGGCCTCGCCATGCTCGGTGAACTTGATGGCGTTGCTCACCAAGTTCAGGAGGATCTGACGCAAGCGGCCCGCGTCGCCGCGAAGGCGCAGAGGCACCGCGGGGTCGATGAAACTGACGAGTTCGAGATCCTTGCCCCGGGTCCGTTCGGCAAGCATGTCGAGCGAGCTTTCAACGACGTCGAGCAAGTCAAAATCAACCGGTTCAAAGGTGAGCTTGCCCGCCTCGATCTTGGAGAAGTCCAGGATGTCGTTGATGATCGCGAGTAGATTTTCGGCGCTGTGCCGGACCGTTTCGGCGAACTCGCGTTGGGTCGAATCCAACCGAGTGTGCATGAGGAGGCCCGTCATGCCGATCACCGCGTTCATCGGCGTGCGGATCTCGTGGCTCATGTTGGCGAGGAACTCGCTCTTCGCATGGTTGGCGATCTCGGCCGCTTCCTTGGCGGTGCGCAGTTCGCGGGTGCGCTCCTCCACCAGCCTTTCGAGATCGGCCATCTGCGAACGAGCCTGCTGCCCTAGATGCCATTTTTCAGTCAAAGCGGCGGCGAGTTGAAGCGCCTCCACATTATCGAACGGCTTTTTCAGGATGACGAGCCGGTCGGAGGGACCGAGTCGTTCGCTCATCTGATCCCACGAATAATCCGAATACGCGGTGCAGAGGACGATCTGCATCTCGGGATCGACTTCCCAGATGCGCACGGTCGTCTCGATCCCGTCCCAACCCGGGGGCATCCGGACATCCATGAACGCCATCGCATAGGGCCGGCCCTCGGCGACCGCCTTTTGCACCATCGCAAAGCCCTCCGCTCCCTGATAAGCCGAGTCCAGTTCGAATTCGATCGATCGACTCTCGCCGGAAGACGCGCCGAAGAGAGTCGCCTCCATCGAATCCGCCTCGGCGGTCTCGGCTGACGCGGTGAGGATTTTCCTGAAATCGGCGTGAATCGAGCGGTTGTCGTCAACCACCAGGATGCGAAGGTTTTTGGCTGGGGGCGTTAAATTCATTGGGATGGGGCCTCCGGTTTGAATGGCAGATCAAGAGTGAAAGTGGCGCCGGTGCCCGGCCCGTCGCTGTGCACGCCGAGGGCGCCGCCGAGCTCCTTCGCGGCAAGGGCGCCGCTGTGCAGACCAAAACCGTGGCCGTGTTTGCGCGTGGTGAAACCATGCGCGAAAATCCTCGCGAGGTTTTCGGGCGGAATTCCCACGCCGTTGTCGATCACGGCGATGCGGACGCCCCGCGCATCCGAGGTGGTGCGGATGGTCAGCATCTTGTCGGTGCGGCCGGATTCGTCGCAGGCGTACTTCGCATTGCGCACCAGGTTGACCAGGATCTGGAGAGCCTTGTTTTTCTCCAGAGTCACGACGGGGCGCACGTGATACTCACGGACGATGTCGACGTCGTGGCGGGCAAGCGAACCGGCGTTCATCCGCAGGGCGTCCTCGATCAAATCGGGGATGGAAACCGTTTCGACCACTCCGGAGGTTTTGGCGTAGTTCTGCTGCATCGCGACGATGTCTTTGATGTGGTCGATATTCTTACGCAGGCTGTCGAGTTCCTCGACGATGGACGCTTGTTCCTTGGCGAGTCCCTGGGCCAGCGTCGTCAGATAGTCCGGAATGATCCGTCCCTTGGGATCCTCGGTCAGATAACGTCCGATATCGGCGCGGTGCTGGTGCAGAAGATCGCACACCTTGCCGACGTTCGGCGCCTTGGAACGCCTCACCTGATCCGCAACCAGCGTGGCGGACACGTTCACGCTGTTGAGCACGTTGCCCACGTTGTGCAGCACGCCGGTGGCGACCTCCGCCATGCCCGCCTGGCGCGACGTGTCCAGCAACCGCCGGTGGATTTCCTCCAATTCCGCCGCGGCGCGTTTGCGCTCCGTGATATCCACCAGCGTCGTCAGTTCCTGGGTCTCGCCGCTCTTTGAGTCCTCCAGCAACCGCACACTCAAGGACGCCCAGCTCCAGCTTCCGTCGGGATGGAGATAGCGTTTCTCAAGACTATACTGATCGATCTCCCGGCGCTGGAATTTCTCATGCAGCTGCTTCTGGATGACCAAATCGTCCGGGTGAGTGACTTCGTCGTAACGGGCTAGATCCTGGCACTGCTCGATCGGCACCCCCGTGATGCGAGAGAGCGCCATGTTGACGATCCGTGTCTCGCTACGCCCGCTCGTCATCCACGCGATCCCGACCGGAAGTGAATCGAAGATGAACTTGAAACGGGTGTGTTCGCGAATCGCCGTCTCCTGCGCCTGCTTCAGGTCGGTGATATCCACCACGGTGCATAAATTCTCCCTCCGCCCGTCGAGATAGTCCTTCCGCTGGGCGGTAAACACCACCCAGACCACGCGTCCCTCGGGCGCCAGATAACGTTTCTCCATCGAGAACCGGTCGATCTCCCCGCGGTCAAGCTGCGCCACAAGCTCAAGCTGTCGCTTATAATCGTCGGGATGACTGATTTTCCGGAATATATCGGGATCCAACGCGTGCTCTCGCGTCAGTCCGCAGATGCGTAGATGCGCCTCGTTGAACATGCCTTCGATCCATTCGCCTCTCTTGAGGGATTGAAGCGAGATACCCACGGGAACGAAGTCGAAGATGAACTGGAAGCGCTCTTTCTCGCGGGTCACCTCCCTACGGGCCTGTTCCAGCGAGAGTGTACGCTCTTCCACGCGCGCCTCCAGGTTCTGATGGGCCGCATGAAGTTCGGCGTCGCGCGCCTGGATCTGGGCAAGCATGTCGTTGAACCCGTCGATGAGGCGCCCGATTTCGTCGTCACCGTGCTTGATCGCGCGCACCGAGTAGTTTTTTTGGGCGCCAACGATCCCGGCGATGTCGGCCAGATGCGTAATCGGGTCGGAGATCACCCGCTGCAATCGGGAGGCGATGAACCACGTGATCAGCAACGCCGCCAACAGGACCACGACGGCAATGGCAATGTAGCGCAACCAACGCGCGTATAATTCGTCCAGATCGGACTCCAGGTAGATCGTTCCGCTCACTTCCCCCGCAAACTGGATGGTGTGAAACAATTCCAGCGAATCAGCACCCGACACCGACATCGGTTCTCGCGCGGCCGGCCAGGGCCGGTTGGTTTGTGCATCGCGATGATAGGTCGCAAAGACCCTCCCGGCATTATCGTAGACACAACCGCGAATGACCGCCGGCTGTGCGGACAGGCCTTTCAGCGTCTGGGCAGCCGAATCCTCATCGTTAAACGAAAGCGCGGAGGCGCTGTTGAATCCAAGAATCTGCGCGGTGATCTCCAAATCGCGAGCCATGTCGCGACGGAAGGTAAACTGCTCGTAGGAAATAAACGCGGCGCAGGTCAGCACCAGCGCCACCCCGCTGGTGATCATACTGATGATCGTCAGCTTGCGTTTGATGGGGAGATTTTGAAGGAGACGCATGGTCTTTGGGCGGTCCCGATCAGGGTTTTCTGCGAACGGTCGTGGCCAGCTTGAGCAACTGGCCGCTAAGCCGGAGACCCGCCTTGTCGCTGGAGGCTTGATTGATTTCGAAACGAACTTTTCCGGCGACCACGATGAAGCGAATAACGCCGCCACGGTCCGCAAACACGTCTGATTCGCCGACAGTCAGAACGCCCCGATCTCCAAAGATGGATCCCTTCAAGCGGTGTTCCTCGCCGGAAGGAACAAACAGGATATGAACCGCGGACAAGTCGGCCGCGTCGGTGATCGAACGTACGCGGATGGCACGGCCGTTCACGGAACGATTCTCGACGAGAGCTTCCAGTTCGGAGTGGAACGGGCTCTGCCCCAATACGGCGATCACGATCGGCTCGGTGTCGCTTTCAAATCGCAGAGGCGGCCACTCGACGAATTTGGCGAAATTGTAGAGGAAGGCGGCCTTGAGTTGGTATTCCTTGGAAATGGCGTCGGCCCGGGCGCCCGAGGCGGCCCCAGAAAACAGGACACCGAGCAAGAGCACCGGCAGCAAACGCCGGAGGAACCCGATTCGAGACGTGATGAAAATGCGGCTCATGGGTCAGAAACGCCAGGTGATCTTCCCGTAGAAACCGCGCGGTACTTCTGTTGGTACGATCGCGGCGGCGGGTCCTTGCTCCGGATGCCGGTCGTCCAAAAGGTTCTGCCCAACCAGCGAAAGTTCCAGTTGGTTGGTCATTTGATAGGCAAGCCGAAGATCGGCCGTGATGTAGGACGGCACGGATTGAACGGTGTCCACATAGCGAACTTGCACATCCACGCCCAGACGCCGGGTGATATCATGCGAGGACCGCAACACCACCTGATGGCGGGCCGCGCTGCGCTCGATGCTCTGCGCACTTGCGCTCGAACTTGCCGGTCCGCGAATATCCGCCAGCAGCAAGGAGTAGCTCGCGATGAGCCGCCACGAGTCGGTCGGTGTAACCGTCACCGACAGTTCGCCGCCGTAGGTTTCCCCACTGAGCACGTTCGAGAAAGGGACGTCCGCCACACCGAACGGAAAACCCAGATTGTATTCGGATATTTCTCCGAAGGAGATGAGATCCTCGTAGTCGTTGTAGAAGACCGCCACGTCCACGCTGATCCGATCTGTCGCCTGGACCCGGTAACCGAGTTCGTAGGCCCACAACACTTCGGAATCACAATCCGAATCGCCCACCAGTCGGGGAATATAGAGACCTACACCTCCCGGTCTCGGTGTGGGCCCGCCGATGGGAATCGAAAACACTTGCTCGCCCTCAATCGCGCTCGGCGTGCGTACCGCTCGCGATACCGCCGTCCAGATCGTCTGTTGAGCGGTCGGTTTGAAGACGCCGCAGATGCTGGGTTGAATCTCTAAACCGGTGTAATCATTGTGCTCGATTTTAACTCCGGCGGTCAGCGTAACCTTGTCGGGGACGAGCCGGAACTCGTTCTGAACGAACATGCTGAAAAGATCCGTCTTCACCTCGTCATTTCGGATCTCCAGCACGGGAGAAGTCTGATCGATCGCGAGATCAACCAGGCGGTAGCCCAAGCCCCAGATGATGTCGTTGCGCTCACCGAGTCCGAAGGTGTGTTGGGCGGTGAAATCAAATGTGTCCGACCGGCTGCGCACCCGGTCCTGTTCATCGCGCAATGTGTGGTCAAAGTAGGCCTGGAACTCGACGCTGGATCGATCGGACCAGCGCCGGGTGAAGCGTCCGAGGGTGTTAATATTGCGAGCATCGGTCAGGTCATCATCCGAGGCCACTTCCGTCAGCCCCGCCTGCCAGGTCAGTTGGGTATCCGGATTTGGATATCGATCGACGCGAAAGCCGCCTTGTTTTCCCTGCCAGCCATCGTCGGCCTGCGAGCCATCGGCGAGCCGATAGGCGTCTTTCGACTGATAGCCGGCATGGACGCGGTAGTAGGTTTTGGCGTCAAGCCGGCCTCCGTAACGCACGCCGCTATTGGTTTCCTGCACGTCGCCGACGGAGCCATAGAGCAATCCGCCTTGGGTGTCCATCGCACTGCGACTGACGACGTTGACCACACCATTGACGGCGTTGGCACCCCAGACCGTGGCACCGGGTCCGCGAATCACTTCGATTCGGTCCACATCTTCCAGGATCGCCTGCTCCAAGTCCCAGTAAACCCCGGCGAACAGAGGCGAATAGACCGCGCGTCCGTCCACGAGCACCAACAGATTGTTCGCGTTGATCCCGTTAAATCCACGGGCGGAGATGGCCCACTGGCGGGAATTGACGGAAGCCACGTTCATGCCTGGCACAAGGCGCAGGGCATCGGCAACGCTCGTGGCACCGGAGCGGCGGAGGTCTTCGTTCGACAAGACCGCGATGGCCGCGGCGGAGTCGAAGAGGAACTGCTCGCGCTTCGACACGGAGGTGACCGTTTCATGCATCAGCTCTTCTAAACTAAGATCGGCAAAGTCGCGCGCTTGGACAGGAGGATTTCCAGACGCGACCGCAGACCCTATCACCGTGCAACACAAAGCAATCGCCGTCGGACAATGTCTCGAATGAAAGGGTTTTAAACGCGGATAAATGGGCACGGGATAAGAAAGCGGAATGACGGCCTTTTGAATGCTAGTAACAGCATTCATAAGCAAATGGTATTACCCCCTATACACCCCCCGGGACAAGTCCCTACGGTCCCCGGGAAACGACCTTTCCCCTTACCCCAAAATGAGATGCTGAAGGGGGACCGCGCTCACGCTTGCGAGGTGGTCGGGCTGAAAAGCACCTCCCAGATCCCGGGCTCCCGCTCGTGGGTCTCATGTGAAAAACCCCGCCCGCCAAGCACATCGTATAATGGCACGGGCTCAAAGGGGGCGATCAGGCGCAGCGATTGCCCCGGCTCGAGACGGGCGAGCGCCCCCAAGATGGCGGGCATCGGCGGCTTTTTTTGGGCGCACAGGGGACGGACGTCGAGTTCGAGAGCGGATGGGTTTTGCATGACCTCAAATATAAATCGTACCGCGATCTATCACCTTGATTAGTGTCAAAGGAAACTGCGATTTTCCCACCGTGCCAGCCCAGTCATCAGCACTCAGTGCCTTTCGTACCACCGCCATCACGGCCACGCTGCGGAAAAGCCGCATGTTCTCCGATCTTCCGTCCGCCGAGATCGAGGCAATCGCCGAGGGTTGCTCGCTTCGCACCTTGCAGAAGGACGAGATGCTCTTTCGCGAAGGGGACAAGGCCGACGGCTTCTACGTCCTGCAAACCGGACGGATCAGCATCTTCCGTCTGACCCCGGACGGCCGCGAACAGATCATCTGTATGTTCGGCCCGTCCGAGAGCTTTGCCGAGGCCGCGTTGGCAACCGTCGAAACCTATCCGGCCAACGCGGTCGCCACCGAGTCGTCCCAAGTGATCCTCGTTCATAAGACTCATTTTCGTGAACTGGTCTGTAAAAAGCCGGAACTCGCGCTCCACATGCTCGCCTCGATGAGCATGCACCTGAAGCACCTGGTGCAGACGATCCATGATATCAAGGGTCGTCAGATCGAAGGCCGGCTCGCCGACTGGCTCCTGCAACACGCACCTGCCGAGTCCACGCCGTTCGATTTGCCCATGAGCAAAAAAATGCTGGCCGGTCAGCTCGGCGTGACCAGCGAAACGCTCTCCCGCACCCTCGCGCGTTTTAAGCGCGAAGGTCTGATCGAGGTAACCGGTCCACGGATACATGTCCTCAACGGCTCCGGTCTGCGCGTCTACGTCGAGGGATAGTACCGACCGCGGACATCAGCGGTCGAAGGGCTGCATTGCCCTCGCCGGCCTCACGAGACGACGTCACGGTCTCAGTGTCGCGTAGGTGATCAGGTAATACGCCGCCCACCCGACAAACATGATCATAAGAATGATCACCCAGGACGGTATGCCGCGCGGGGTTTCGCTGCCGTAAAGGATGAATTTCTTCTGATCGCCTTTCCCATAGGCGTTGATGAGGAGCGGAACAACGCCGTCCACCGTTTGGTTCTCTTTCAACCCCTCCACATCGATTGCCGGGCCGTTCCTCACGACGAAGGGAATCAGTCGAATACCCTCCTGCCCGCAGGCTCCTTTGCTCAGGATCTTCAACACATGTTTTCCGTCCGAGAGTCGGCGGGTGTCCAAGTCGAATGTCACCGGAGCGATAAAACTCCCGATCGGATCCTCCCCGTCATCCAGAAACACACTGATCCGTCCTTTGGTTTCCATGATCAGTCCTGATTCAGGATGGAGTGTTTGACGTGCGCCGCATCCGTCTCACCGGGCCGCACCAGGCACTTGATCGCGTGAACGAACGTGTAGACGACCAAGACCGCCGCCAACGAAACGATCACATAGTCCCAGTTGCCCTGCGGCCCCGCGCCATGGGTGACGCCCCGCAGGATCTTCGGCTGCTCCGCGACACAGACATCGCAGGCCGTCGCGATCGTCGCCGACGCGACGAGAAAAAGCGAAATCGTTAAGCAATGACGTCTCATAAAATCAATCGGTTTGGAGCAGTTTCTTCACTTCGTCCAACGGAACGGCCGGCGCGTCATTGCCCCAGCTGCTGCGTTCGTGGTTGATGATGGCCTGAATCTCTTCCGCCGTGAGTCCGCTCATGGTCCCGATCGGAGGCATGATCGCATAACCTTCGCTCACGCGCGCGTCGTAGCCTTTCATGATGATGTCGATCAATCGCGCGGGGTTCCCATCCAGCACGATCGGACTTCCCTTGAGCGGTGGAAACGCGCCTTTCAATCCTTCGCCGTTGGCTTGGTGGCAACTCTGGCAGTAGGTCGTATACAGGGCTCCACCATCCAATTTGATCAGCCCGCCTGCATCGTCACCCGGCGTCGAATCTCCGGTCGCCGGGCGCTGATACAAAAACTCCGGCGTAGGCGTGCCATCGGGCAATGCGACTTGTTTGAGCGACTGCAAATAGGCCACGAGTTGCAACGCCTCCGGTGTCGCGACGATCTCACCGTCACCGCGTGTGAACGCGTCCGGTACGCTCACCACCTTGTCGTTCGCCCCGGGCAGACGCTTGTTTTCGAACAACCATGGATACGCGGGCATGACCGAATCCGCGACCACCGCGCGCGGGTTGTAGAGATGCAGGAGGTGCCATTCGATGCTCGGCTGCCGGTTGCCGACATTCGTCAAATCGGGACCGGTGCGTCCGGTGCCCATTAACGTCGCGGTGTTGCGCCAGAGATCGGTCCGTCCGTTGCGTGCGTAATCCGCCGCAATGCTCGGACGCGGCCCCCAACCTTTGTCCATCGCGACTTTGCGAACTTGCTGCGTGTGACAGGCGACGCAGCCGTTGGCGATGAAGAGCTGCTTGCCCGCGAATTCGTCGCTTGTCAGCTGACGGGTTCCCGGCAGGGGCGCATTGTTACGCTGATTATTGAGCGCGGGGATAATCGCGACCAGCAACGTAAGCGTGACAAACAGCGCCGTCGCCAGGCCAAAGAGAGTGCGGTGATTATCGTGCAGCTTCATCGTAGAGCGCCTCCTTCGCAATGATGTCTCCGGCAACAGGCGCGTCGTCCAACCCGATGGGTTTCGGACCCGCCACCATCCGGTAGATGTTGTAGGCAAATATCCAATGCGACAGCCACATCAGCGTGCCGCCAATCGCCCTCCACAGCCAGTACGGCGCCATCAACACGACGCTGTCCATGAAGGGTTTTCCATAAATCCATGACAACCCGCGCAGCGTGCCGCCGATCATCAGCGGGATCACGTAAAAGAGCAGCCCCACCAGCGCCATCCAGAAGTGCGCGCCCACCGTCGCATGAGGCGGCTCCCGTCCGGTGAGCCGGGGCACGACCGCATAGATGCACGCCCACAGCAGAAAAGTGATGATCCCATACATCGTGATGTGCGAATGGGCCACCGTGAAGTCCGTGAAATGCCAGATCAGATTGGTCGAGCGAAACGCCTCCGCCGTGCCTTGAAAGGATCCCGTGAAATAAAACACCACCCCCACCAGAAAAAACGGCAGGGTGTAACTGCTGGCGACCTTGTGGAATGCTCCGCGAAAAGTGAGGAGGAAATTGGTCGTGCCCGCCGCGACCGGTATGATCATGCCCACGCTGCCGACGATCGCCACCGTCTGCAGCGACCACGGAATCGAGCTGAACACGAAGTGATGCGTTCCGATCACCGTGTAAAAAATGATCTGCGTCCAAAACGCCAGGATGCCGAGGCTGTATGAAAAGATCGGTGTGTTCAGTTGCTGGGGGAGGAAATAATACGTGAGCCCAAGCAGAAACATCATGAACCACATGCCCACGCCTTGGTGCATGTAATAACCCTGGATGATCGTTTCACCGAGTCCGTTCTGCCAGACCGGCACATACGCGATCGTCGTGATCACCACCACGAAGATGAGCGCCGCCACCATATACCAATTGGAGATATAGATCTCGTCTCCCCGGCGGCGCGCGATGGTGGCGATGAAATTGGACAACGCGAGCCCGATGCCGCCCGCGAACAGCGCCATGATCGGCCAGATGTATTCGCGATATTCGCCGCCGCCGTTGTTGATGCCCGCCATCAGGCTCACACTGCCCAAAGCCACCGCGGCTTTCATCAAGATCAACGACCACCATCCGCGTCGCAGGCTCGCGAGCGGCGTGTTGCTCACCGTCGCGGTCACGTAGTAACCCAGCCCCACCATCGCCAGCGATGCCCAGCCCCAGAACACCGCGTTCGTGTGCACGGGCCGCAGTCGTCCAAAGCTCAACCAACTCACTTGATCCACGTCCGGCGCGACAAACTTGATGCCGAGATACTCGCCGACGCTCGTCCCAAACAGCAGCCAGAACGTCGCCGTTCCGAGATACCACAAAACGAGACGCGACAACTCCGGATTCACCTTGGGACGTTGAACCGCCCGCTTTTTCGACGGCAAATAACGAACCGTTCCGGCTTGGTCGATGTTGCCGATCAGCGGCCCGCCGGGAGGTGTATGGTCTACATCCAAATCGGTGCCGGACTCACAATCGCCGCCGCGCCCAAAGAGTCGGGCGACCGCACCACGTCCCTTGGTTGCCGCGAGCCATCCCGCCAGGAGCAGCGGAAGCAACACGAGCACAAGCGTGATGATCACTCCAGGCTCACCCCAGAGTTGCGTGCCTCCGGGCGTCGCTTGGGCGAGGAATAAACAAAGGGACGTTGGCATGATTCAAGAGGGTGCGGAAACAGGCCGCCACCAGGACGGCTCGTCTTCCTGTCACCGTTTACACATCGGCGGTGACGTGGTCGTTTTCGAGTTCCTGCCGGGGGCCGAAGAACTCCAGGTGAACCTGGGAAGCCGGTACACCCCACCGGACCAGCTGCCGATAAATTTTCACCATGAAAGGCTTCGGTCCGCAGAAATAAAAGTCCGCGTCGCGATCCGGCACCAATGATTCGATCAACTCGGCATCGATGAATCCTTCGCTGTCAAAAAAGCCCTGCGCGCGGTCGCTCTCCTCGGGATCGCTGTAACGATAGTGCACCGACAGCTTCGGGTGTTTGGCCGCCAGAGCCCGCACGGCCTTCCTGAACGAGTGCGTACGTCCATTCAGTGCGCCATGAACAAAAATGACGTTCCGCTCCGGGGTGTGCTCCAGCGCGGCGTGCAGCATGCTCAGGACCGGAGTGATGCCGACACCCGCCGAGAGCAGCACCAACGGACGGGGATGATGTTCGGTGACATCCAGGAAAAACTCTCCGCACGGCGGACCCACTTCAAGATGGCCGCCAACCTGAACACCCTCGTGAAGGAAGCTGGAAACGAAGCCGTCCGGCGTATGTGCATCACGGGCGGCCTCCCGTTTGACACTGATCCTAAACCACGGCTGCCCGGGCTTGTCCGACAGGCTGTAATTTCTCATGGCGGGATGACCACAAGGAGTGGGGACTCGCACCGTGATGTACTGCCCCGGCTTGAAGGCCGGCACCGGCGAACCGTCGGCAGGAGCCAGATAGAATGATGTGATCACCTCGCTCTCGACATCCTTTCGCAGCACACGGAATGGCTTGAATCCCTCCCAACCGTGCGGTGTCGAGGCATGCTCGTGATAAATCTGTTTTTCCCGCCCCATCAGAATCCCGGCCAGGAAATCATAGGCTTCACCCCAGGCCTGAACAACATCCTCGGTCGCCCCCTCGCCCAAAACCTCGCGGATGGACCCAAGCAGGTTCTCACCGACGATCGGATAATGCTCGGGCTTGATCTGCAACGAGGCGTGCTTCTGCGCGATCAATTCCACCGCCCCGCCAAGCACTTCCAGGCGATCGATGTTGGCGGCATAGGCGCAAATCGCCGCCGCAAGCGCCTTCTGCTGCGAACCGGCCGACTGGTTGGCCCGATTGAAGAACGGCACCACCTCCGGGTTGTTCTTGAACATCCGCGCATAGAAGTGGCGGGTGAGCAGTTCGCCGTTCTCTTCGAGCACCGGCGCAGTGGACTTGACGATGGAAATGGTCTTTGCGGATAGCATCGCCGGAACGAATAGGTATTCTATACACCTATTCAAGCAACATCTGGCATTTTCCCGGAAAACACGTAGGTAGAAAGCCGATACGGCCCAGACGCATGCAACTCACCTCCCACACCGATCACGCCATCCGGATCCTCATTTATTTGATGATTAATCCCGAACGGAAGATCTCCACCCGGGAGATCGCCGAATCGTACGGCATCTCCCTCAACCATCTCACCAAGGTGGCCAAGTCATTGGTGAAAGCGGGCTGGCTGCTGTCCGCGCGCGGTGGCAAAGGAGGTCTGATCCTTGCCCCGCATACGCCCGGGACCAAGGTCGGCGACATCGTAAGGCACACGGAAAACATGTGCCTGGTCGTCTGTTTTTCAGAGAAGACGAATACCTGCCCGATCGCGGCGGCCTGCGAGCTAAGGTCCGTTATTCACCGCGCCCGTCAGGCCTTTTTCGACGTGCTGGACACCGTCACGATCGCCGACATTTCCCGCAATCCGGTCGAGCTTAACCTGTTCTTGAGGTCACCGGCACGCCGGTCAGCCATCAACCCGACGGCGCGCGCCAAGCCACGCGGCAAGCAGGGCAAGGCCTGACCAGACAAACGTCAGCACGGCCAGCCAAAGCGGGGCATTCGTCGCCCACCAGCCGGCAAGCCACCCGGCATTTAAGCCGCTGAACGCCGCGCGCTCCACCGCGAAGAGCACCGTGACCCGGTAAGCGTCGAAGGGATTGAGCATCAGCGCTACGATCCACCAATCGGGGTTCGCCTGCACCGCCGGAGCGCCGGCCAGGGCAAGGAGCAAAATATCCATGCCAAAAAGTAAAACCAGCCACATCGCCACCGCCGCGATCAGGCCGCGCACGCTGTCACGTATCCAAAACCCCACTGCAAGTCCGGCCAGCGAACAGACCACCGCCACTCCGGCCGCACCGGCTGTCGCCAGCATCAGTTCGGGCGAACCACCGCCCATCAACAGAGTCGGCAGGCCCAGCAGCGCGGACGACGCACCCGTCAGCACAATCAGCGCCAGCGCCTTGCCTCCGAGCCAGGGTCCGACGCCCGCGGGCTGGCCCAGCAGCCAGACAAATTCATCGGCCTCCGCATGCGCCGAACTCAGTCCGAGCAACAGGGAGGACAGCGACACCGCATAAAGCACCGCGTGCAACAACCACCAGGCGGCCCCGCGGGCGAGCGCATCGCCGGGCGTGAGCAGCGGGAGTGCCCCCGCCGTCAACACCAGCGCCAAATGGGCGTACAAAAACCGGTTCAACCGGTGACTCAGCCACTCCCTGCGCAACGCGGCGCAGGCGACTCCACGACGAGAGGGAAGCGCAAGAGTGTTCATGACGTGAAGGCGCAGGATTCGATGGGTGTCACCGGACCGCCGTCATCCTCCCGGCCGAGCCGGGGAAAGTGTTCTCGCAACCGGTCCGGCGGAAGCTCCCCTTGCGAGCGGCCTTGCTCAATGAGCAGACAACGATCGGCACGCCGTTCCCACTCACCCAGCAAATGCGTCGCCACGAGCACGGTGCGCCCGCGTCGCGCCTCGTGCCGTAGAAAATGTTGCAAGCTCTGCCGCCATTCCGGATCCAGACTCAGTCCCGGTTCGTCAAGCAGAAGGACCGGCGCATCCGCGAGCGAAAACACGGCCAGCGCAAGCCGCTGGCGCAGGCCACCCGAAAGTTTACCGGTTGGAACCCGTTCGAATTCGCACATGCCCCAGGCATCAAGCGCGGCGGGAACGGCGTCCGTCGGGCGTCCTCGTAATCGGGCGTAAAACTCCGCCACCTGCAGGACGGTCAACCGCGGATGAAACCGTGGAGCCTGAGGCAGAAACGAAAGCCGCGCCAACGCCGCCTTCCGCTCGCGGCGCAGGTCGTGGCCCTCGATGGTGACCGTGCCTCCGTCGGGGTCGGACAGGCCGGCGATCACCCGCAACGCCGTGGTCTTACCCGCTCCGTTGGAGCCCACCAGCAGCGTGACCACCCCCGGTTCGACCGCGAGGTCGAGACTGGTCAGGACATGACGCGAACCGAACGATTTTTTGAGATCGCGAACAAGTATCATGGCGAGACGGCGGTTGATGGAGCGGCGGCAATCTTGTCGCCGGTTTTGGAATGCGATGGCGTGTTTGCCGTCGCTCCTCCCGATGCCACCAGAGGATGAGGATCGGTGACCCCCGGCAATCCGGACAGCGCCAGCCGGCTGTGGATCAAGCGCAACAGCCGCTCGCCGGGACTTGAGGAAAGCAGGCCGATGGCGGGAAACGAACGGCGCCAGGTTCCGAACAGATCGGGCTCGCGATGGGCCACATCCCCCACTCCATCACGGTTCAGATCGAGCACGAGTGCGCCGTCCCAGTGATTGCCGCGGCCGTCGACCGTCCAGGCGTTGGCCTGATTACCGCCACTTGTCTCGACCGGATGGATGTTTCCCCGAAACACGTTCTCGCTAAAGCGACTGCCACCGGTGCTGTCGCTCACGCGCAACCCCACATAGTTTCCAACAAGGCGATTGGCCCGAACAACGACGTTATTCGAGTTTTCGAGGTAAAAACCGAGGGTGTTTCCCTCGATCACGTTCTCCTCCACCCGCGTGTCGTCCACCGACTGAAAAAGCAACCCGTAGGCGCGATGACTGCGATTGGAGCCAAACCGATTGCCCCTCAACACCAGTCCCTTGGAGTTCATCAAGGCCGCCCCGGCGGCGTTGTTCATGAACGTGTTTTTTTCAAACGTATTATCGTCTGAATACATGTAATGGAGCCCATAGCGCACGCGGCTGATGGTGTTCCTTTTAACGACCGTGGAATCGGCAAAGGAAAAGTAGATGCCGTCGCGGGTACCGGCGATGTCGTTGCCCGTGATGGTGTGGCCAACGGAGTTCCACAGGTGGATGCCGTTGCCGCGGCGATCTTCCGGCGCGTCCACCCCGCAGACCTCCCCCATTTCAGGCTTGAGCGCGGTGCTCAGCGGATCGGCCACCGGGCCCGCCGACGCAGCGTCGCCCCGGATGACGTTGTCCTCGAACCGGCACTCGTCGGCCTTGCGCACATAGATGCCGTGCAGGCTGTCGACGATCCGATTGCGTCGGATGACCGCGCGGGCCCCGGTGATGTGAATCGCCGCGTGATCCCGCGACAAGTCGCGGCCGGAGCCGCGCACTTCAAACCCCGCGAGTTCCACATCGGGCGCGCGCACCGCCACGACGTGCGTCAGGCCGTCACCCCGTAGAATCGCGCCGGGTTGGCCGTGCAAGTGAACCGGTTTATCGATCACGAAAGGTCCGGCATACACCCCGGCCTCCACCACGAGAGTCGCGCCCGGTTCGGCGGCCAAAATCCGGGCGCGCAGGACATCCCCGGACGAGGAGGCAAAAACATTAACCGTCATCGTGACGGCACAAAAAAGCAGGAGGCAAATCCGCTTCACGGTTCCTCCCTGCGCGAGCACCACATGGCCGCGCCAATGAATAGCGGGAACAACGCGAGGAGCAGGCCGCCGGACTGGGGCAGGCTCGTCTGAACGAAATTGGCGATTTTCTGACTGCCAATCAAAATGGGCGTAAATGGCTCGATGGTCATCGGCGCGCGTGGATCGAGATTATGTCCGTACGAATAAAGCCGGTAGTAAAAGTTACCCATCGAAAACGCGCCGAAGTAGAGGAACATCACGAGCAGATCGATCAGCGTGACCATGCGACCGATCACCGCCGCCCGCAGGGCCAGAATGACAAAAACACCGAACACAAACGGCAGCCAAGTCATCTCCACGAAATCCGCCTGCTGAAGCGGCTTCATGCCGATGTAGTGGTTCAGCATGTTGATCTCGGCCAGATCCTGGCCCCCGTTTCCTCCGACCAACTTATAGCTGTAAATCTGAAGCTGGAGGCCCTCGCGATACTGCGGGGCCACGAGATGAATTTTCCAAAGCGGCAAAAACACCGCCGCAACCATGACCCCCGCCGCCACGACCAACAACACCCGCGACGCCAGATTCAGCGGACGGCGCAGGAAGTGAATTTCGCGACGGAAGAGGTCATGCATGACGACAGTGTCTTGTATGGCTTACTTGGCGGCAACTTCGCCCTCGGCGGGCTTCACGGCGAGGTAGCCCTGCATCTCCTGGTGAAGTGCCGAGCAGAAGTTCGTGCAGTAGAAGGCGAACACGCCGGGTTTGGTGATCTTAAGGCGCACGGTCTTGGTCTCGCCCGGATCGACGATCACGTTTACGTTCTGCTCCACGATGCCGAGGCCATGGATCATGTCGGGCGTCTGCTCGACGTTCGTCACGTGAATGACGAGTTCGTCGCCTTCGTTGACGTCGATGCGATCGGGGATGAAGCGGCTGCGGATCGCCATCATCTTTACTTCAACGGTCTTTCCGTTGCGCACGGCGCCGGTGTCCTTGGCCTCCCACACGGCGTGCGGGTGCTTGTTCTCGTCACGCGGGTAAACCTCGATGGGCTTGATCGCGTCGACCTTGAGGATCTGGGCGAAGTGCGGCTCGGGTTCGGTGAACGCCTCGTAAAGCATCTCCATTTTCTTGCCGGTGATGTCGATCAATTGACTCGACTCGGGCTGCGACGGACCGGTCGAAATGTGACGGCCCTTGGAGAGCTTGTTGCCCGCGACCAGGTACTTGCCGTAAGGCTTTTTCGTATCGCTGCCGCCGACGACAAGGTGGCCGATATTGTAGTGAACATCGATCTTATCGAGGACGACCTTGTTAAGGTCGGCGCGCTCTTCGTCGGTCCAGGGAGGAAGTTTCCACTTGGCCACCGAGGATTCGATAAAGAGCGAGGTGTACGCATTGCCGAGACCGTCATATTGCGTGTGCAGAGGACCGAGTCCGACCGGCACCACACCCTCAAGCGCGGCGTCGTAGCGGATAACAGGAACGCCGCGGACTTCGCCCTCGAAATCCTTTTTGTCGATCGTGGCCTTGAGCTTTTCAAAGTCGAAGACCGATGCCACGGGCTGGAGTTTTCCGGAAGCGACGACCCACTTGCCGGACGGATCCGTATCGATGCCGTGGGGCGACTTGGGGACGGGCAGGAAGTAGAGCACGCCCGGAACCTTCGCCGGGTCGATCACGGGTACTCCGCTCATCATGGTCGCCTGGCCGGCCGCGACGGCGGCTTCCGCGGCACGCCAGTTGACGATCGCAGCATAGTCGCGGTCGAGCTGGCTTGCGTTGGCCTCAAGGTCCTTGTGCGCCATCTCGCTGTTGTAGGAAGTCCAGAACGCCCAGCCGCTGCTCGGGCCTTTTCCGGTGGAACCCAGATCCCAGTCGAAGGGCGGGGTGAGGATCTGCCAGCCGACCGACATCTCGCCCGTCTTCTGGTCGACCTTGATACCGCTGACCATGCCATTGAACTCCTTTTCGTAATCCGCCGGGTCGGCGTAACGGCCCTTGGGCAGAGGCACCGAGAAGCGGGTGGCAACGAGCACGTATTCGGTGTTCTCGGTCACGAAGGACGAGCCGTGATTGCCGCTCGAGTTGGGAATAGGCCCGAGGACCTGGTGCGTCTTGAAGTCGCGCAGGTCGATGCGGGCGATGCGATTGTTGGCGTTGTCGTTCACGAACAGCCAGCGGCCGTCGTAGAGACTGTCGGTCTGGGAAAGCCCCGGATGATGCACATCACCCCAGGTGAATCCGCCAAGGAAACCCTTGGTTTCCTCGTCGAATCCGTAACCGCTGGCCGGATACGGAGCGAAGACCGGGATCGTCGTGATATGCCGCATCGAGGGGATGCCGGCAACGAAGACCTGGCCGGAGTGACCGCCGGAATAGAAGAGATAATATTCATCCTTCTCACCGGGGGCGACCCAGGTGCGGGCGGCGGCGGAGTTCTTGTCCCCGCCCGACTTCGAATCGGCGGCGTCTTTACCCGGAGGGTTGCAGCCCGTGATGCCGAGCAGCACCGCCGCTGTGACCGCGGCGGAAATGAATGCGTTTGTGGATCTCATGGCGCGATGAATGAACAAACGTTATTCAACAACCAGAATGCCCTTCATCCCGACTTGGAAATGACCGGGGAAAGTGCACAGGTAGATATAACGACCGGGCTTGGTTGGCGCATAGAAACGAACGGTGTCGCTTTCGCCAGGACCGAGCAGCTTGGTCGCCGCAATGATCTGGTTCTTGTGGGCGGCCGGGACAAAATCCGTTTTCGCCGATGTGCTGGCGTCGCTGACGAAAACATTGAGATCAACGCCGGCTTCCACCAGCACCCAGTTATGCCCCATCGACATCTTGGGCATGGTGCCCACGTTCTTGAGGGTGACCGCCAGCGCCTCGCCCGCCTTGGCGCGGATTTCGGTCTCGCTGAACTTCATCGCGTCATTGGCGGTGAGCTCGACGGCCCGACCTTCGGAGGGAACCTCCCTGGATACGGCCGGTGCCTCGGTCGTGGAAGGAGCCGTCGTGGCTTCTTCTTTTTTGGGTCCGCAGCCGGTCAGGGCGAAGGCGGAGCACAAAGCAGCTAGGAATACTAATGCGTGGGATTTGGTGTTCATGTGAGACAGTTGGAGGTTTTATCTTACGTGTTCGGAGGTGACGAACGCCTTGATCTGGATCAAGACACAGCGGATTGGTTAAGAACGCGTAGTGAATACCGGCCACCCAAAGGGCGCCGGCGAAGACAACGAATCTCCTTGGCGGACGAATGCAAGGACCCGTTTCCCCCAAATCGCGGTTCGATGACGCCCGCTTCGACTTTTCCCGCCGCCTCTCTTTTGAAAATTCGGGCCGAGTTGGTTGTGACGGTAGACAGATGAAGCCGCGCAAGCTATTATCTCGTACATGCGTCTCCGGCTTCCCCGCATTTTCCTCCTCCTCCTGACATTGAGCATCGTTGGCCTGCGCGCAGCGCCCGCCGAAAAGGTGTACACAGTGACCGGCACGATCCAAGGCAAGCTGGCCGACGGTCGCTTGATCATCGAACACGAGGAGATCCCCGGCTACATGGCGGCCATGACGATGGCCTTCGACGTGGCGGATCGCAATGAGGTGGCCAACCTGAAAATTGGCGACGAGGTCCGCTTCCGCTACCGTGTCGGCGAAAAGAAAGCGGTCGCTGAAAGTTTTTTGATAACCGGCCACAAAGCCCAGCCCGCGGCCCCCTCCGCACCTCCCGCCAGGATCCGTCGCGTGCGCGCCGGCGACGAGGTCCCTCCCTTCAATCTGATCGATGAAACCGGCCGGCCGTTCACCCACGAGACATTGCGCGGTCAATTTACCGTGATGACCTTTATTTTCACCCGCTGCCCGGTTCCGGAATTCTGCCCCGCCATGGCCTTGAAGTTCGCCGCACTCCAACGTGCCGTGCAGGACGACAAATCCTTAACGACGCCGGTGCGACTCATGAGCGTCACGCTTGATCCCGAATTCGATCGCCCGGACGTCCTTGCCGCCTACGGAAAGGCGATCGGCGCAAAACCCGAAATCTGGGGGTTCGCCACAGGGGAAACCGCCGAGGCCTCCGCGCTGGCCCGGTCGTTTTCCGTTTTCAGCGAACGCAACAACGTTACTCTCGACCACACACTTTGCACCGCACTGATCGGTCCGGACGGCCGCGTGATCGAACTCTGGCGCGGCAACGGATGGACCACCGATGACGTGCTCACCGCAATCCGCGCATCTCGCTGACAGCGTCGGGGCATCATGAAACCACACCACGACCCGGCCGCCCATCGTTTCATCCTCGCCTACCCCGAAGGCGAGGCGTCGTTGGATTACGAATACAACGGCGACAAACAGGTGGTCTTCACGCACACCTTCGTGCCGTCAACCCTGCGGGGGCGCGGTGTCGCCGAAGCGCTCGTCCGCACCGGACTTGCCTGGGCGCAGTCGAATCGCTTCGTAATCGAAGCCGGCTGCTCGTACGTCGCGCGCTTCCTGGAACGGCATCCGGAGTACCTCGCCTCGCCTCCCGCTGAATAATCCGCTCCGACCCGCTTCGGGGTTGATACATATCAAGGCGGATCGGCGGTTCCTGCGCTAGGATGGGCTACGATGAGCACTCCCACCCTGCTACCCGCCGACCAGGCGCAATCTCTATCGCTCGCCGACGCCGTTCAGAACTCGGCCGCCGGGATCGTGAGCCGCACCGTTCTCCAAACGCCCGACCTGCGCGTCGTGCTGTTCTCCTTCGCGGAAGGCCAGGAGCTGACGACACACACCAACCGTCGCCGCGCCGTGGTCCACATCCTGGAAGG
>JANJTQ010000049.1 GCA_024711005.1 Opitutaceae bacterium
GTCTTCGACCACCTGCTCGTCGCCCCCTACAATCTCCATCGCCGTATCCAGCAACTGATACAGAGGGAAACCGACAACGCGATCGCCGGCCGCCCCGCGCGCATCATCGTCAAGATGAACTCGCTCGTCGACAAGGCGACCATCGACATCCTTTACGCCGCGTCTCGCGCCGGTGTGAAGATCGACATCATTGTGCGCGGCGTCTGCTGCCTTGTCCCCGGCGTGCGGGGTCTGAGCGAGAACATCCGCGTGCGCAGCATCGTCGGCCGTTTCCTCGAACACGCCCGCGCCTTCTACTTCGAAAACGCCGGCGGCGAACCGCTGGTCCTCGCCGGCAGCTCCGACTGGATGCCCCGAAATTTCTTCCGCCGCGTCGAAGTGGTCTTCCCCGTGCGCGACCCCGCGTTGCGCCGTTGGGTGATCGACGAGCTCCTCGCGATGGATCTCCAGGATAACGAGAACGCCCGCGAACTCCGCGCCAATGGCGGCTATCTGCCCGTCGCCCGCGCCGCCGGAGCGCCCGCGTTTTCCGCCCAAAGTTACTTCATGGCCGCCGCCGGCGAACGCGCCCGGGTGCTGGCGAACGCCTGAGCCATTCCCATGCCCCGCTCCCCTGTCACGGGTCTCACAATCCACGGCGTCGTTGTCGCCTTCCTTCTCTCCGCGTCCCTTCACGCCCGCACGTGGACCGACACCCAAGGCCGCACGATCGAGGCGGATTACCTGGGAGCCACCACGTCCGAAGTCAGCCTGCGCCGCTCCGATGGTCGTCGCTTCACGCTGCCGCTCACACTGCTCTCGCCCGCCGACCGCGATTTCGTCGCCCGACAAATCTCAGGGGAAACCGCCGCGCCCGCTCTCGACTTCAACGAACTCAACACGCTTTTCGGCCTCCCGCTCTTCGACGATCTCATCCTCTGGGACGACGAGCCCGCCGCGGTCGCTCTCCGGCTCAATCTGCCGCTCGAAGGCAAAACCGACCGCTTCGAGGGATATCGCGGCTACGCCCGCGAGCCTTTCCCGCTCCTTGGCACCAAGGCCCATATGATCTCGTTGCAGGCCGCCGAAGGTCGCATCACCACGATCACCGTTCAATTTACCAATCGCGGCGACCATCCCCCGTTCAAGAGCGATGACACCCGGTTTTATCCGTCGAAGGATCAACTCAAGGAATTCGAGCAGGCGCTCAAACATGACTTCGAAACGCTCACCGCCGCACTCACCGGGAAACTCGGCGAACCCAAACGGGAAATCGCCATCGGCGGACTCGATCCCGGCCGGCGATCATTGCGCTGGGAATGGGGTGCCCACGCCTTCCTCGCAAGTCACGACGCCGAACAAATGGTGTCGTTAAAGATCCTCCCCGCCGAACGCGCCGCCCCCACACGACTCGCCGACGACCAGGTGCGGCGTCTTTTCAAGGAACGCATCAAGCGTCGGACCACCGGCGACGTCATCCTCGATCAGATCCCCATGGTGAACCAAGGCCCGAAAGGCTACTGCGTGCCCGCGACCTTCGAACGCTACCTTCGTTACGCCGGCATTCCCGCCGACATGTACGAGCTCGCAGCCTGCGGAGGCACCGATTTCGGCGGCGGCACCAGCTTCGCCGCCATGACACGCAGCCTCGATCGGTTTGTGCGACGCCAAGGCCGCCGCCTTGAAAAGATTCCCGTCAAACTCAACGTCGCCGGCATCGCGCGGTACATCGACGAAGGCCGCCCCGTCATCTGGGGACTGTATTCCACCGAGGCGTTCAACGCCCTCGCCAATCGAAACACCGAGGCGCGTCAGGTCTCCACGGAGTTGTTCAACCTCAAGCGCACCCTCACCGCGGCCGAACTCGACGCGCTGCAACCCGAATCCCAAACAGGCCATGCCTGTCTGATCATCGGCTACAATCGCACCACCAACGAGGTCGCCATTTCGGATTCCTGGGGCTCCGGTTTCAAGGAACGCTGGGTTCCGATCCAAGCCGCCCAGAAGGTCACCCAGGACGAATATTGGGTGCTCGCTTGGTGAGGCTCAGACGCGCTTCGTCGGCGTCGCCATCTCGAACGGCATCATCGTGCCATCATCGGAGGCGTCGTGGTCGGTCTTCTTTGACGACCGCGGCAGCGTTTCACGGATGACCGCCTTCAATCGGCTCGTCGAAACACGAAAACAAAACGTCCGCCTCATCCAACCGTGGTTCGCCGGGTGCGCGTTGAACCGCTCCGCCTCCAGCACGAAGTCCCGCGTCCTCCGCAAATTTTCCACACCATAAATCAGGTCGAAATCCGCCGCGAAATAGTTCGGGTTCAACAAGGGCAACCACCACTTGATCAAATGCGTGCGCTTATAGAGGCTCCGGTTGAACACCGCGCGCGCGAACTTTTCCCGAGGGATGTTGTGTTTAGCGCAGAAACACTCGGCGAATGTAGGGTTGCTTTTCATTGGGATAGCGGGGTGACGCTTCACGTTGTAGGGTCATTCCCCTCCTGGACAACCCCCCTGTTCGCATGGCCGTTGCGTTAGAATGTAAACATATTATTTACAAGCGGATTAAATTCTAAAAAAACCCAACCCGGTTCCCATACCATTTCCGGTCCGGAAACCTTCCGGGAAATTCGCGCCCGGCATCCGTATCAACCCCGTTCGCCGGACAGGCGGATGCCCGGGAAAGCGAGGGGTTGCTCCAGGCGACGGACCGGCCGCCGGATCGACCGCCGGAATCCCCAGGAACGACGGGGGCACGGAGCTCGAGATCGGTGGACTGTTCGCAATTTTGTCGTTTGCCAAGCCGGTCCTACGGTCTACGTTCCAACACTCTTCATGCTTTCCTCTCTCTTCAAGCGCTTCGCCGGTCGTCACTATCGCAAGTTTCTCGAGAAGGCCCGCCCCGTGGTCGCCCGTATCAACGAACTCGAACAATCATTTCAGTCGCTCACCGACGACCAGCTGCGCGCCAAGACCGACGAGTTTCGCGCCCGCCTGAAGGCCGGTGAAACCCTCGACCAGATTCTCCCGGAGGCTTTCGCCACCGTGAAGAACGCCGCTCGTCGGCTCGTCGGCACGCGCGCCCTCGTCTGCGGCCATGAGCTTGAATGGAACATGGTCCACTTCGACGTCCAGCTGATCGGCGGCTACGCCATCCACTCCGGCCGGATCTCCGAAATGGCCACCGGCGAAGGCAAGACCCTCGTTTCCACCCTCCCGCTTTATCTCAACGCCCTCACGGGCCGGAACACCCAGCTCGTCACCGTCAACGACTACCTCGCCCGCCGCGACTCCGAGTGGATGGGGCACCTCTTCTGTTTCCTCGGGCTCACCACCGGTTGCATCCAGCAACAAATGCCCTCCGACATTCGGCGCGAGATGTATGGCCGCGATATCACCTACGGCACCGCCTCCGAATTCGGCTTCGATTACCTCCGCGACAACGGCATGGCCACACGCAAGGAAGATCAGGTCCAGCGCGACCACTGGTTCTGCATCGTGGACGAAATCGACTCCATCCTCGTCGACGAAGCCCGTACGCCGTTGATCATTTCCGGCCCCGCCCCGATCGAGCGCGAACAGCCGTTCACCCGTCTCAAGCCCGGCATCGATGCCCTCGTCAACGAGCAGACCCGCCTCGCCAACCGCCTCGCCAACGACGCCAAGGCCATCCTCGAAAAACCCGACGTCACCCCCGAGGAGCGCAAGGAGGCCGCCCTCAAACTCCTCCAGGTCAAGATCGGCCACCCGAAGAACAAACAGCTTCTCCGTCTCATGGAGACCCCCGAGTGGCGCAAGCTTCTCGACAAGACCGAGACCGAGATGAACAGCGATTTCCAAAAGACGGAACTCTACCGTCTCAAGGAAGAGCTCTTCTACTCGATCGACGAGCGCCAGCATCAGGCCGATCTCAGCGAAAAGGGCCGCACCCGTCTCCGCCCCGACAATCCCGACGCCTTCGTCCTTCCCGACCTCGCCACCGAGTTCAGCGAACTCGAGCGCCGCACCGATCTCACCCCCGAACAGCGCGAAGAGATCAAGGCCAAGTCCCAAAACAACTACTCGGAAGTCTCGGAGGAAATTCACGCGATCTCCCAACTCCTCCGCGCCTACTCGCTCTACGAAAAGGACGTCGAATACGTCGTCGCCGACGGCAAGGTCATGATCGTCGACGAGAACACCGGTCGCGTCATGCCCGGTCGCCGCTGGTCCGACGGTCTCCACCAGGCCGTCGAGGCCAAGGAAAACGTCAACATCGAGCGTGAGACCCGCACCTACGCGACAATCACGATTCAGAATTATTTCCGTCTCTACGAAAAACTCGCCGGCATGACCGGCACCGCCGAGACAGAGGCGATGGAGTTTAACGACATCTACAAACTCTCCGTGCAGGTCATCCCGACCAACAAGCCCTGCATCCGCATCGACCGGAACGACTCCATCTTCAAAACCCGCCGCGACAAATTCAACGCGGTGGTCGCCGAGATCGAAGCCGCCAACAAGCGCGGCCAGCCGGTTCTCGTCGGCACGGTTTCCGTCGAATCCTCCGAAATCCTTTCGCGCATGCTCAAGCGCGCCGGCATCGTCCACACCGTTCTCAACGCCAAATACCACGAGCAGGAGGCCGACATCGTCTCGCGCGCCGGCCAGCGCGGCGCCGTCACCATCGCCACCAACCTGGCCGGCCGCGGCACCGACATCAAACTCGGCGAGGGCGTCCGCGAACTCGGCGGTCTCTACGTCATCGGCACCGAGCGTCACGAATCCCGTCGTATCGATCGCCAGCTCCGCGGACGTTGCTCGCGTCAGGGCGATCCGGGTCTCACCAAGTTTTTCCTCTCCCTCGAAGACAACCTCATGCGCCTCTTCCTCCAGGGCAACCTGGCCTCGCGGCTCATGGAGGGCTCGATGAAGGACGGCGAGGAACTCGAACATCCGTGGCTCAACCGCTCCATCGAGAGTGCGCAGAAAAAGGTCGAGCAACAGAACTTCTCCCAGCGCAAACGGCTCCTTCAATACGACGACGTGCTCAACCAGCAGCGCGAGGTCATCTACGGGATCCGCAACGCCGCCATTCACGCCGACCGCCCGAAGGAAATCATTCTTGAACAGGTCGCCGAGGAGATCGACAGCCGCCTCGAAAACGGCGGGATCACGGGTCGCGCCACCGCCAGTCAGACCGCCATCGACAGCTTCATCGGTTGGATCAACGCCACCTTCCCCATCGCGCTCAAACCCGAGGAACTCGTTGGCGATAGCATCGAGGCGCTCACCACGCTCGTCGTCGAACGCGTCCGCAAGGCTTACGAGGTCAAGGAATCAGTCGAAATCCCCGAGGCCCTCGGCTCACTCGAGCGCTACGTCGTCATCAACGCCATCGATCACCACTGGCAGGAGCACCTCACCGAGATGGAAGAACTGCGCCGCGCCATCGGCCTGCGCAGCTATGGTCAGACCGATCCGCTCGTCGCCTACAAAGGCGAGGCGTTCAAGTACTTCAACGAGATGATGACCAACATTCGTCTCCAGATCTGCACCGGCCTGTTCCGCAACGCGTCGAATCTAGACGTATTTGAAAACATGCTCGCGCTGCTCAGTCGCGGCGCCAAGGCGCAAGGCCCGGCCGATGCGCCGGCGGCGTCCGCCCCGCAGATCACGACCACTGTCTCGGCAAGCGGCGGCGCAGCTCCGGAAGCGCCGAGAGAGATCGAACTTCCCAAGGTAACCATCCGCCGCGACATGCCGAAAGTCGGCCGCAACGACCCCTGCCCCTGCGGCAGCGGCAAGAAATACAAAAACTGCCACGGGCAGTAAGCCGGCAGCAGGCTGCTCACGCTTCCTCCGTTCGTTGACGCCACCGCCCCACGCGGGCGAATGCAACAACGGAGGCGCCTTGCCAGAGGCTTCTATCGGCCTCGTTCGATAAAACAGAGCTCGCAACTCGAACACCGCACTTCGCGTCCTGGCCTGAACGGGCGCCCAGCCGGCGACAAAGCTTCGTCGGGCAACCGCCCCGGCCGGTGTTGTCATCGTGCGCCCGTCCTGTTTTCATTAGCGGTTTTATTCCACTAATGAAAACCACTGCTCCCGCCGTCCCGGCATTAGCCCGAGGCCTCGCGCTGATGCGACTCTTGTCAGCCGAAGGACCACTCGCGATGGAAGCGGTGGCGGCAAAGCTTTCCATCCCGCGCAGCTCCGCCTTCCGCCTGCTCGAAACCCTTGGCGCGCTGGGCTACGCCGAGAAAGACCTCGCGCGTCGCTATCGGCTGACCTGGAGCTTCCAACCGGGGGCGGGCGCCGCTACCGACTTCAGGACGCGACTCGGCGCACAGATGGAGCACCTCGCCGAATCTCTCGGCGTCACGCTCGAATGGTATGAGCCCTGCGCCGAGGTATCAACGCCCGCGTAAAACTGACCCATTAGCGCCCGTTTAAAACTGACCCACCCCCTGTTGGCTGAAGCGCAGGAGGAGCAGAGGAGGGGGGCCGCGGGGGGCGGCGCGGACCGCCGGCCGGCGCGGGGGCCC
>JANJTQ010000112.1 GCA_024711005.1 Opitutaceae bacterium
CTGACGCGAGCCCATGCCTTGGCACGTCTGTCTCCGAAAGGAGTTTCAAATTAAAACCAACTGGAGAGCCGGATGCGGGAGACCCGCCAGTCCGGTTCGGAGGGAGGGGCGGGTTTAATCCCCGTCCCTACCCCTATCAGAAAAAAGCGGCGTATTGGAAGAACCGATACGCCGCTGCGAAGCGCGGACGGGAGTGCGTGTCAGGGGCGATCAGGGAACGACGATGGTGAAGTTCTTTGTGATCTGGTTGGAGGAGTTGCCCTGTTCGGACGCGACCGCCGTCACGGGATAACTGCCGGAGGCGAGGGAGGCCTTCACGACGACGTTGCGCTTGTTGTTGGCATCCATGCCGAACTTGCCGGAGGCGTCGGTGAGCGCGAGGTCGATGATATGTCCGTCGCCGGCGAAGGTGACATCGAGGCGGGTGACGAGCGTGCCGACCGGGGAGGACGATGGCACGTTGATGGTCGTGAGCGCGGGAGATCCGGTGACGGCGCTCATCACGAGCGGTTGAATGGCGCTCGCCGAGTAGCCCGGGGAGACGTAGTTGAGGCCGGGGGCGTTAGGGCCGGTGAGGTCGGCATAGTCACGGTTGGTGAACCCTGATTCCATCGGATAGCCGTTGGCGCTGGTCGACTTGGTGATGATGCCGGTGACGCCGAGAGCGGCGGGCCAGTAGCAAGTGTTGCCACCGTCATCGGAGAGCGCGCCGACCGGCACGCTGTCGCGGGTGCTGCCGGCGCCGGGCCATACGGCCTGGACGACGCTGCGGCTGGCGCGGGGCTTGATGTAGACGCGATCAAGGGTGACGGGGAAGCCCTGGTCGCCCCAGCCGCCGCTGCTCTCGCTCGTGGTGCCGATGTAGAGCGAGGCGGAGTCGTAGTTTTGCGGATAGATGTCGTTCACCGACATGTTGACGCGCGTCATGAAGAGATTGCGCATGCCCTGGGTGTTGCCCTGGTTCATGCCAAGGAAACATTCCGCGTTGCTGGAGATCGTCACCCGGTAGAAATAGGCGGCCTCATACATGCCCTCGGCCATGGATTGGTAGCCGTCGGCGTGGAGGTCGGAGATGGTCGGGGCGTTGGGCCAGACGTAGCCGCCCGTGCCGGTGAGTCCCGCGGCAAAGGGCGAGGCGGGCAGGGGGTTCCAGGTATCCTTGCGCGTTCCGGTGAAGGACGTGGCGGTGGTGGGGGAGGCGAGGACGATCTTGTAGGTGCCGGCGAGCTTGGGCTCGGTGGTGGCGCCGACGATGACCCAGTTTTCGCCGGCGGGGAGTGTCATGGAAGCGGACGTGTTGATGGTGACGCCATAGTTGCCGCCGGGACCGACGGAGTTGAGCACGATGGAGGAGACGGCGATGCCGGCGCCATGGGCCTGGCCGGTGCCGTGGACGCCGCGGATGGAGCTGTTCTGGAAGTAGACGTTGGCTCCGGTGCCGGAGGTGGTGCCGGTGATCATCAGGGCGTCCTTTTCCTTGGATCCGGTGCCACGGGTGGCGACGAGTTCGACGGGCACGCCATTCACGACCGAAAGACCGTAGGAATGGTCGGCTTTGATGCCCTCGATGAAGAGACTCTTGGTTTGGGCGGTCGGCGCGATGTAGGTGGTGCCGAGATCGCCGCCGATGAGGCGAACGCTGCGCCCGGAGACGATGCCGAGATTGCCGGTGCGCTTCACCGTGGACGAGAGCTGCACGATGACGTCCTCGTCGGTGGCGAATGTCTTGGTGTTGAAGCCGGCGCTGGGGGCCCAGACGGTGGGCGCGACGAGGGTCGGGGGCGCGTAGCGGAGCTTCTCGGTGTATTCCCACTCGGGGAGGGCTTCATCGAAGTAGGCCGCCATGTTGGTGAACGTGCTGTTGCCCGTGGAGACGGTGTGGCGTCCGGCGGTCCAGTTGGTGGCGGTGTCGTTCGAGGTCAGGATCGGCGAGGCGCCTTCGTTGAGATAAACGGCGGCGGTGTTGGTGGCCTCGTTGAACGTGATGGAGAAGGTATTCCATGCGGTGGGCGAGTAGGTGCCATTGGCCGAGGTGGTGCTCACGGAGGCGAGCGCGGTGGAACCGGTGGAACCACCGTAGAGCGTGAGCGTGGTGGCGGAGGAGAGGGCGAGTTTGAAGTTGGCGGCGGTGGTGCCGGTGTTCCCGAAGACAACGGTCCAATAGTCGCGCCCCGAGGTATACGCCGCCTCCAGCACGGCGAAGTCGAAACGGCCGTTGCTCACGTTGGTGCCGGTGGATTCGCGCCAGGCCTTCGGGTTGTTGGTGGAATCATTATCCATGAGGTACATGGATTTTACGCCGTTGAGCGCGAAGTTGGAGCTGACGAACGCCTGGGACGAGCCGCCCAGATTGAGGACGGTCCAGCCGCCCTGACCATTGAGGTTGCCGATCGTGTAGCTTTCGAAGCTGTCGAAAGGGACCGGAGTTTGAGCGAAGGACGAGGCAAGCGACGCAAGGCAGACGCCAAGCGCGCCGATGAGACGGCGGGAATATCGTTTCATTTTGGGGTGGGGTTGAACTAACGATCGGACGCACCTGCGTCCGGCTCACTTGTGAGTGATGCGATCGGCGGCGCGCTCGCGAGTTCACCCTCTTTCATCGAATTGAAATCGACCGGGAGGGCTGAGCCTCCTGATTGCGGATTTCGGATTTGGGATTGCGGATTGAAAAGAGTCTCCACTCCGCAATTCACACTCCGCGGTCCGCGGTCCCTGAATCCACGATTGGGTATGGAGTGCGGAGACCTGTCGCCGCTTTGGACGGGCCGACCTGTCGGCCCGCGTTGATGGTGTCCTGGTCGATCGTTCCCCCGGCCGACCTGTCGGGGCGACGCGGCGGGCCGCGTCGTCGAAAGCGGCGAGAGCTCGCCGCACTCCAGAACGGAGGCGGCGGGCTCCGGAGTATCTTCAGTCAGCACTCCCCAGTCCGCACTCCGCAATCTAACGGGGTGCGATCGGTTGCGGGGGATAACGCAGGCCGGCGGGCGTGGTGGCGAGGCCGGCTTCGGAGGTTTCCTTCAAGGCACGGGGCATGCGGCGGCCGATATCGCGCATGGCAATGACCACGTCGTCGAACGGCACCACGCAGCGTGTGCCGGCCAGCGCCATCGTCGCGGCGAGAAAGGAGTGCACGGCAAACATGCCGTTGCGGCTTACGCAGGGCACCTCGACGTATCCACCGATTGGATCGCAGACCATGCCCAGCGTGTTCATGAGCGCGAAGGCGGCGGCCTCCGTGGCTTGTCGGGGTGTGCCGCCTTCACATTCCACGATGGCGGCCGCGGCCATCGCCGAGGCGCTGCCGACTTCCGCCTGACATCCGCCTTGCGCACCGGAGAACGGCGCGCGTCGTCCGATCACGAGGCCGATGCCGGCGGCCGTGAACAAGGCGCGGGCCGCCTGCGCCTCGGTGAGTCCGCGCGTCTCTTCCAACGTGAGCAGGCAGGCGGGCACGATGCCGGCGGAACCCGCCGTGGGCGTGGCCACAATGCGGCCGAACTGCGCGTTGAGTTCAAGGACCGCGAAACCATAGGACGCGGCGCGCGCGAGATGGGGTCCGAGCAGCGGCGAGGGGCCGGATGCGTAGGCGTGGAGTCGCGCGGCGTCGCCGCCGGAGAGGCCGCTGGTGGAGCGTTCTGTCAAGGCCACGCCTTGGCGCACGGCGTCGCGCATCACGCGAAAATAGTTCTCCATGCGACCGAGCAACTCCTCCGAGGACTTGCCGGTCTCGGCCATCTCTCGTTGGAGCGCGGCCTCGGCGATGGTGCAGCCTCGGGATTCGCACAGCGCGACGAGCGCTTTGGATGAATCGTAATCCCAGGAGAGGCCGGCGTCGGTGTCGTTCATGGCAAAGGTGCGAAGACGCGCAGGCGGGTGATGGCGGGAATGCGGGAAAGCAGGCTGAGCGCGTCGGCGGGCAACGGTCCGTCGGTTTCGACCAAGGTGAGGGCGTGGCTTGCCCGACCGAGGCGCGAGGTGCGCAACGTGGCGATGTTGGCCTCCACGCAAGCGACGATTGCGGTGAGCCGGGCGAGGAAACCGCTCTTGTCTTCGTGCCAGCAGACGAGGGTGTCGAGGTGGCCGTTGAAGGATGTGGCGTAGCCGTCGAGTTCGGAGATGTCGATGATGCCTCCGCCCAGCGATGCGCCGGTCAAGGTGAGCGAGGTGGTCGCGCCTTCGAGCTGGATGCGGACGGAGTTGGGATGTGCAGATTCGCCGAAATCCTCCACGGCAAAGGTGAACGCAAGGCCGGCCTTGGCGGCGAGTTCCAAGGAGCGGGGCAGGGAGGCATCGTCAGGCGCGAAGCCAAGGAGGCCGGCGACGAGTGCGCGGTCGGTGGCATGGCCGAGGCCGGTGGCGGCAAAGGAACCGTGCAGCGTGAGCGTGGCGCGAAGAGGAGCTTCGCCGAGAAGACTCCGCGCCGCCAGGCCGAGTCGGGCAGCACCCGCGGTGTGCGAGCTGGACGGGCCGATCATGACGGGACCGATGACGTCAAAGGCGGAAAGGGGCATGGGAATTGCGGAGTGACTCGGAATTGCGGACTGCGGATTGGGGATTGCGGAATGGCGGAGGGCGGGAGTGGCGGAGTGGAAGCTGTGGCTTGGGTGGTTTTTCAATCCGCAATCCCAAATCCGCACTCCGCAATCGGAGGATCCGCAATCAAGAGAGCCAGCGATGGAGGTTCTTCGCGACGAAGGTGTCGTCCACCAGCCAGGGATACGCCTTGGCGACACGGGTCAGCTCGGCGGCCTGGCCGGGTGAGAGTTTTTCGTGGGGATTCAGACAGGCGGTGGTTTCGAAGATGCCTTGGCGGCGTAGGATTTCGTGGATACCGGGAACGCAACCGGCGAAGCCGTTGGCGGCGTCGAACACGGCCGCGTTGACGTCGGTGAGAGCGGCGTTGCGCGTGAGCCACGAGGTGTCGAGTTTCGTCTTCGCGCGGGCTTTCTTGATCTCGGCGAGCAGGGCGACGGCGCGCTCGGTCCAGACGCCCCATTGTCCGAGCAGGCCGCCGACGATGTGACGGGTCTTGCCGGCGTGGTGGAACGGAGTGAGGAGATCGACGATGATGTTGTCGTCGTTGCCGGTGTAGAGGGCGATGTCCTCGCGGCCGGAGTCCATGACCGCGCGGACGACGTCAAACGTCTGATAGCGGTTGAACGGCGCCATCTTGATGGCGACGACGTTGGGAATCTCGGCGAACATCCGCCAGAAGCGGTAGCTCAGGGCCCGACCGCCGACCGCTGTTTGCAGATAAAAGCCGATGAGGGGAATGGTCTTCGCGACGGTGGCGCAGTGACGGGCGATGGTGCGTTCGTCGTCCTTCGCCCACGCGCCGAGGCTGAGGAGGCCGGCGTGGTAGCCGAGCGACGCGGAGAGTTCCGCTTCGGCGACGGCCTGCGGGGTGCGTCCGCAGAGACCGGCGATGCGCGCGACCGGGCGGGACGGGGAATTGCGGATTGGGGATTGCGGAGTGCGGATTGCGGACTGGACCGCGGGGCGTGCGAGCCAGTCGGTCATCGTCTCGGCGGCGAGTGCGAGGACCGGAGCGTAGAGTCCGTGCTTCTTTTCACGGATCTCGAATTGGGTGGAATGCACGCCGACCGCGACGCCGCCGACGCCGGCATCGAGGTAATAGCGCATGACCGCACGCTGACGCCGCTCGGACCAGCGGCGGCGGCGGTCGAGCGCAAGCGGCAAGGCCGGGATGGCCTGGCCGGCGAGAAGATGCGAACGAAGATTGAAGGAGGGAGCGGACATGGTGGTGAAAGACGAGGGCGGGGATCGAAAGCGCGCACGCGTTCGGCGGGAGCCATGAAGGAGGTCTCGGTCACGAGAAGGTGGCGCGAGGGGCCGCCCGGTCACAAGGAGGCGAAGTTTCAACCAATCGATTCACACGACGTTTGTTGAATTGCACTTCAAGCGCATCATGGTGCATCAACGAATGAACTTTCCCGAAAGCCTTCCGGTACTGCTGACCGACTTGATTTCAATCCCGAGCGTCGGGCCGGGTTACGACCCGGCGGGTTCCGAGCCGGGCGAGGCCCGGATGGCCGCGCATGTGGCGGAGTTGCTGCGCGCGCTGGGCGCGGAGGTGGCGGTCACCGAGGTGTCGTCCGGGCGGCCGAATGTGGTCGGGCGATTTCCGGCACAAGGTGTCGACGCGGCGGTCGCGCCGATGGTGGCGTTGGTGCCGCATCTTGACACGGTGGGTGCGGGCGGAATGACCGTGCCGCCATTTGCCGCGACGCGGGCGGAGGGGCGAATTTACGGGCGTGGCGCCTGCGACACGAAGGGGCCGATGGCGGCGGCGTTGTGGGCTTTGGCGGAGTGGTGGCGATCGCCGGCGGCGAAGGACGGGCGGGTGACGTGGGTCTTCGCGGCGACGATGGGCGAGGAGGAAATGAGCACGGGGGCGAGCGCGTTGTGCGCGACGGGGTTCCGGGCGGACTTTGCGATCGCGCTGGAACCAACCGGGCTCGAAGTGGTGCACGCGGAGAAAGGCGTGCTGCGGCTGTGGGTGGAGGCGCGGGGGCGCGCGGCGCATGCGTCCACGCCGGAGCGCGGGGTGAACGCGATTTATCGGATGGGTGCTTTTCTGAAGGCCTGCGAGGAACGACTGGGACCGGAACTGGCGCGGGCGGCGCATCCGCGGCTTGGGCCGGTCTCGCTCAACGTCGGTCTGATCGAAGGCGGGCGCGCGCTCAACGTGGTGCCGGATGTCTGCCGGGTCGGGCTCGATCTGCGCACGCATCCGGAGCTTCCGAACGCGGCCGTGCTCGAGCGGGTGCGGGCGGAGGCGGCCGGGTTGGACGTGACGGTGCACAAGGACGGGCCGGCCTACGCGTTGGAGCGCGGGCATCCGTGGCTGGAGGCCCTGGCCGCCGCGGGGCGCGGGACGGCGGTCGCCCCGTGGTTCTCGGATGCGAATGTTTTTAACGCGCACGGTATTCCGGCGGTGGCCTTCGGTCCCGGAGGCATCGCGCAGGCTCACACGGAAGACGAATATATCGTCGAGGCCGAGTTGGCGGCGGGCGCGGAGGCGCTCGGGCGGTTTATCGCGGAGACATCGGCGCGACCGCCGGTCCGGACGTCATGAACATCGGTATCATAGGACTGGATACCTCGCATGCGGAGGCGTTGACGCGGGTTCTTCACGCGTCGGCCGCGGGTATGCGGGTGACGGCGGCATGGCCGGGGGGTTCGCCCGATCTGGAGTTGAGCGCGTCGCGGGTGGAGGGGATTTCGTGCCGGATGCGGGATGAGCACGGGGTGGAGCTGCTTGATTCGCCCGAGGCGGTGGCGGAGCGGTGCGACCGGTTGATGATTCTCTCGATGGACGGACGCACGCGGGTGACGCAGGTCGCGAGGACGGTGGCGCGGCGTCGGCCGACCTTCATCGACAAGCCGCTGGCGTTGACCGCTGACGCGGCGCATGGGATCGCCGGACTGCTGAAGCGGGCGAACGCGTCGTGGTTTTCGGCGTCGGTGTTGCGATTCTCGGAGGGTGTGAGCGACGGGACGGGCAAAAAGGGCGAGGTGCGGGTGGAGGCGCCTCTGTTATGGAACGAAGGCAGTCCCGGCTGGTTTTGGTATGGGGTGCATGCGGTCGAGTTGTTGTTCGCCGCGATGGGCCCGGGGGTGGAGGCGGTGCGGGTGACGCCGACGCCGGACGGCGAGCGACTGGACGCGCGCTGGCGGGACGGTCGAACCGGTGAGGTCGATGGAAAGACGGCCGGTGACTCGGAGTTCGCGCTTTGGCGGGGCGGGCGACGCATCACGGTGACTCCGGATTTCGCGCGGCTTGGGGCGCAGATTGGCGAGTTTTTCGCGACGCGAATCCCGCCGGTGGACACCAACGAAATGTTGGAAGTGGTCGCTGTGCTGGAGGCGGCGAACCGCAGCCGCGCGGCGGGTGGGGCGTGGGTGCGGTTGATGTAGGGGCGGATGGGCGGACTGGCAGTGTGGAGTGCGGCGAGCTCTCGGAGCTTTTTTACGGGCAGACCTGTCGGCCCGCCTTGTTTGCCGGCAAGAGGAGGCGACGCGGCAGGCAGCGTCGTCCAAAGCGGCGAGAACTCGCCGCACTCCATATCGGAAGGCGAGATGAACCGCTCAGAGTTTGAGCGCGCGGACGAGTTCGGTGGGGGTGACGAAGCGGGCTTCCTTCTCGACGAGGAAATCGATGATGCGGGTGAACTCGGCGAAGCGCTCATCGTCCCACTGCTGCGGGTGGGCCTGGATGACGTAGTAGCGGCGCTTGGCGGATGTGGCCGCGTAGCCCTTGGTGAATTTGGCTAGGTTGGGAACCATGACCGGGTTCTCGATGTTTACGCCCCAGTCGCGATCGAGGACGGTCTTGCCGGCGGGGTTTTTCACGTCGCCATACATCCAGATGGAGATGTCGGGATCTTCGGCGAGGGCGCGGGTGGTGTTGGCGTCGATGGCGTTGTAGGGGGCGGCGAAGGATTTGAAGGCGAAGCCGAGTTTTTCGCGGGCGAGCCGTTGGCCAAGGGTGAAGTGTTCGCGTTGTTCTTCGAAGGACGGACCTTTGAATTCATACATGTCGGCGCCGTTGTCCTTCCAATGGCGATGGGTGTGTCCGTGGAACCAGAACTCGATGAGGCCGCTCGCGTGCTGCTCCTTGATCCAGTCGAAGTAATCGGGGGTGTCGCCGGCGAGGGAGTGGGTGATGATGCCAACACTGGATTTGATTGTGCGCTCGCGAAGGTAGCCGGCGAATTTTTCCCAGAGCGCGGGCACGGTGCCGTTCTGGACGACAAGGTCATCGGCCTTGATGACGATGTAGAGACCCTTGGCGCCCTCGGCCGAAGGCGCGGCGGGCAGGCAGACCGGGGCGAGTGCGAGCGGGATGAGGACTTTGAACCAGAGGCCGAGGGGAGAAAGCATGCGGGAGAACGTGTCACGACCGTGCGAAGCCACAAGGAGGCGACGTTTCAATCAATCGATTGGCATGCGTGTATGGACGTGGCTCGACGGATCACGAAGTGCGACGCAGCAGGCAGCGTCGTCCAAAGCGGCGAGAGCTCGCCGCACTCGTGCGTCCATGAAACCATGAACTCAGAATGTGAAAGTCATATCCTCCGCGAAGGCAGAAATCGCGGGGCAGCCGGAGGCAACTGCGTCGTCGCAAGACGGGGTGGGGAGCAG
>JANJTQ010000113.1 GCA_024711005.1 Opitutaceae bacterium
CCTGGAAGGTGCCTGCGATTTCTTTCATTCCGGCGAATGGCACCGTCTCGTATCCGGAACATTGTTACACCTTCCCCCCGCGGCTCCGCACGGCGTGCGAGCCTCCTTCGGATCTTTCTCCATGCTTCTCACCCTCGGGGCCGATCCCGTCGAATAATCCAACCCGTCCCAATAATTCAATCCTTCCCATGAACAACCCTTCCGAACCCATGGACCTGACGCATTTCGACGTCCGCGTCATCCCCTGCCGTCAAAAGCACGCCCTGATCTTCCAACGCTGGTCGCTGCTGGAAATCGGTGAACACTTCGTACTGATCAACGATCACGATCCGGTCCCCCTGTACTACCAGTTCGCCGCCCAGTTCCCCGGTGCGTTCAACTGGGAATACCTCGTCGCCGGTCCGGACGAGTTCCGCGTCAAGATCACGCGGCTGGCGGCCTCCCCCGCCACGCCGGCCATCGTGCCTCCGGCCAAACCCGCCGCGGCAACCGCACCCGCCGCCGAAAGCATCGATGTCGACACCCGCGGTCTCGAACCGCCGGAGCCGATGATGCGCATTCTCGCCGCCGTCGAGGGCCTGGCACCCGGCGCCACGATCCGCGCCCAAACCGATCGCAATCCCATCCACCTCAAGGCGGAGTTGGACGCGCGTGGCATCCGCCACGCGAGTAACGAAACCTGCGATGGAAGCTGGATCACCACGCTCAGTCGCGCCTGAGACGGTCCGCCCCGCCCGTTCGACGGCGGTGCCGCTCGTGGCGGGCGCCCGCCTGCCGCTGGCGTTCATCGTCTTTGGGCTGGCGGGTCTGGCCGCGGCGGCCTGCTGGATGGCCTTGGAGCCGTCGCTTCTCGGTCTCCCCCACCTGCATCCGCGTGTGGTGGCGCTGGTACATCTCTGGCTGCCGGGGTTCTTGCTCAGCGTGTGCATCGGAGCGCTGTATCAACTGATGCCCGTCGTGCTTGGCGCCCCGCTCGCGATGCGTGTATCGGTTCTTTGGATTCACTTCGGCCTGCACGCAGTCGGGGCGATTCTGCTCGTGGCCGCCTTTGCGCACGGCCGTTTTGAATGGGTCGGGGCGGGCGGGACGTTGATCTCGGCGGGCGCGGTCATCGTGTTCACCGCGGTGCTTCGCACGTTCCTCGCCGCAAAACGCCGCGATGCGCCGGCCTGGTGTTTTCCGCTGGCGACGGGCTGGCTCGCCGCGACCGTCCTGTTTGGCATCGCCCTGGCGATCAATCGTCGCTGGCCCTGGCTGCCGTTGTCGGCCGCCGACCTGCTGCGCGCACACGCTCATCTGGGGCTTGCCGGGTTTTTCCTCACGCTGCTGCAAGGCACGACTTTTCAGCTGATCCCGATGTTTACCATGGGATCGCTGCGTCGTCCCCGGCTCGTGTGGGCCGGACTGCTCGCGACCCAAGCCGGGCTGATCACGCTCACCCCCGGCTTGGCCTGGAATGTTTCCCTGCTCACCCAAATCGGCGCGCTGATCCTCGCCACCGGCATCCTCTGCTCGGCGCTGGCATTTCGGGCCACGTTGGGCACGCGCCGGAGAAAAGCTCTCGAACCCGGCCTCAAGGCCTTCGTTCTCGGCGCCTTCATTCTCGCAGTGGCGACCGTTGTTGGAACCGCGCTGACCTTCATGCCTCCGGGCCATGCGTGGGCTCAACAAGGAATCGCGGTTTATGGCATCCTGATCATCCCCGGCGCACTGAGCCTCGTCGTCCTGGGCATGTTATGCAAAATCATCCCCTTTCTCGTCTGGATGCGCGCCTACGGGCCGAAGGTGGGCAAACAACCGGTTCCGCTCGCCACCGCGCTCGCCTCTCGCCCGCTCGAACAGGGCTGGCTGATCGCCCATGTGGCCGGACTCGGCCTGCTCTTCGCGAGCTCCATCTTTTCCTCTGAAAAACTCGCTCTCGCCGGCGGCATCACGCTGCTGATCGCAACCGGTCTTTTCATTTCCAATGTGTGGCGTGTGCTTGCGCACCTGCGGGACAACCGCACGCCACCGCTTCCCTCGCCGGCCGTCCCGGCGCGCTCCCTATGAAAATCGACGACCCATCCGCCCCCGAAATCCAAGCGCTTCGCCAGGCCTTCAAGGAAGTTTACGATCCCGAGTTCGGCGTCAGCGTTCAAGACCTCGGTCTCATCTACGAAATCCGCATCGAAGACGGTGTCGCGTTTGTCACGATGACACTGACGTCCATTTATTGCCCCGCCGGAGACGTGATTCTCGCCGGAGTAAAAGCGGCCGCCGAGGCGGTTCCGGGCATCACGCGAGCGGATGTGAACCTCGTCTTCGAACCGACGTGGAGCCCGGAACTGTTGAGTGCCGAGGCGCGAAAATCACTCGGCTGGGACGAGCCCCGCATCGAAGCGTAAGGAGCGCGCTGTTTCAGAGGTAGAGTAACCTATTGGGTTACTCTTTGTTTGGGTAGCGGCATGCGGCTCACGGTTTTGCTCCGACAAAGATCTCGCCGTTGAAGGCCGCTTCGGAGGCGGTGCCGTCACTGGCGATTTGTCCGTAGTCCAGTTTGATGACGCGATCGGCCAGGTGGAAATAATGGTCGTCGTGGGTGATCACCAACACGGTCTTCCCCCTCGCCTTCAGGTCCGGCAGTAGTCGCGTATAAAACACCTTCTTAAACACCGGATCCTGATCCGAGGCCCATTCGTCAAAGAGGTAGAAGGCGCGGTCTTCCAGATAGGCCGTCAACAGGGCGAGTCGTTTCCGTTGTCCTTGCGACAAATCGGTCGTCGAAAGCCGGCCGTGATGGATGTTCACTTTGTGATCGAGGTGCAGCTGCTCCAAATACTCGCGCGCCTGGGCGTCAAGCCCCGGGCTATGCAGACCGATCAGGCTGTCGAACAAGTGGAAGTCCGCGAAGACCGCCGAGAAGTGCTGGCGATAATCGTCGCGACTGGCGTTTTCGATCGCTTCCCCGTTCACGCGAATTTCGCCCGCTTCAGGCACGTAGAGTCCGGTGATGATCTTCGCCAACGTGGATTTTCCACTGCCATTTCCGCCGACGAGGAACACCATTTCGCCGGCCCGAAAATCCAGACTGATCGGACCGAGCATAAACGGGTGATCCTCTTTCTCGCGGCGGTACGCATGCGTCACGTTCACCAGCGACAACCGGTTGAATGCCTGCGGAGCGTGACTCCGGTCCGACGGCGCGTCATCGACCACCGAGGCTTGGAGCGCGAGTCCGATTTGATCGATTTGTCGCAGGGACGCGCTCGCCCGACCAAAGATCGAAAAACTCCCAAGGAGTCCCGAAAGCGGTCCCATGAGGTACAGCGTGGCCACGACGTAACCGGTCAAGGCTTGCGGATCGAGGTGCTCCACCCGGGGGAGGAGGAACAGGATCAGCCCGATCAGGGTGAAGAACAGAAGCTGGCTCCAGTTCTGCGCGATGATGAAACGAACTTCGCCCGCGACGGTATAGCGGCGGCACGCCTCGGTCGTGGTCTGCACGTTTTCCGAGAGAAAGACTCCGCGACGTTCGCGGTGCAGTTTGAGTTCCTTGATGCCGTCGGTCAGTGAGCGGAAGTTCCCGAAAAGCCGGTCCTGCTCTTCACGAGCCGAGAGCAGATGCTTGAAGCCGCTGCGGATAAACAGCCGGTAAACGACGGCGCCCAAGACCATGAAGATCGACATCGCGATCAGCACCTTCATCGACAACCAGCCAAGATAGACGGCGCCACCCAGCAGGATGGCGGCGTTTACGGCGGACATCGGAATGGCGAGCAGGGCATCGGTGATGGCCGCGACGTCCTGGGTCAGCGCAACCATCAGGCGCGGCGTGCCGATTTCCTCCAGTTGACGCAATGGCACGCCGAGGATCTTGCGGATAAGGCCCCGACGCAGGTCGGCGGTGGACGTCTGCGCAAAGTTCGCCAGCGCGAACTGGGCAAGGAATGTCGTGCCGATCCGTCCGATTCCTAGCGCGGCAAACGCCCAGATGAGAGCACCCCCTGGCGTCCCGGTGCTGTTAAGGACGCGATTCACCATCGCGATAAGCCCGGCATTGCACACGCCACTGGCAAGAGCAGCCAGCGCCGTCCAGATCATCATGGTCCGGGAGTTACTGAGAAAAAAACGAAGCAAATTCATGATAACATATTTGGGAGTTCAACCGTCGCGGAGGCGGTGGAAGCCGGAGCGCCCAACCACGTTAAAAAAACTGTTCGAGGCGCGGGGAAGGCGCAGGCGAGGGTCGCCAGATAGCCCGGAACCGGCACCAGTGACTGGACCGAATAACCCGCATCGGGTGCGTGCGGCCATCCGGCCGACTCCCCGGTGAGTCCATCGCCGGAAGCTTTTAAAAGAGCCTCTCGACGCGTCCACGCCTGGAAAAAAGCCGGCCTTCGCCGACTGTCCGGCAACCGACGGAGATGCGTCCTCTCTTGGGGCGAAAAACACCCGTTTGCAATGGCCGCCCAGTCATGGATCTCACGGATGCGTTCGATATCGATACCGAGCTCTCCTTCCTTCGTGACGGCGAAAAGCGCGACGGGACCCGCATGACTTACATTGAAATGAAGCCGCTCTTCCTGTTCGTCCTGGACGAGCCAGGGTTTGCCGTACGGACCGTGGGAAAACGCCAGTTCGGCGGGAGGACGATCCAGGTAGCCGCCCAAGATCGTACGCAACAAGGCGCGTCCCGCGACGAAACGCATGCGCCCTTGCGCGAAATGGTAACGGGCCGCCCGATCCGCTTCTTCGGCCGAAAGGAGTGCTCGGTCGCGTTCATACGTGGAGCCGTCGAGAAACGCCTTCCAAATATGGACTTCCCCGGGGTGCAAACACGGCCAGGACCGTCCGTTGGTCATCCTGCGATCCGCACACTTGCGCGGGGGGCCGAGTTCGGTTTCCGGCGTGTTCATGCGACGCCCTCCTGGCAACGATCACCGATCCGCTCGTTCAGGCAGCGGCGCAGTTCCTCGGCCATTCGCGCCACAAACGGTTCTTCAAGGATACGCCCGTGGTCACCGGGCAGTATTTTGACCGTCACGCCACGACGGATCAGTTCTCCCCAGCCACATTGCTCATCAAATGACGAAAGAAACAGGTGTCCGGCGGACCGAAGCAGCACGGCGTCCCCGTCATACGACCGCGGATGATGGCGGACCATGGAACGCATGTGGGAGTCCCACAAACGGCGCTGATCCTCTCCGACCACGGAGAGGTCGAGCATCTCATCAACGTCGCTCTGATGCGGATCCGCTTTTTTCCCCGAGAACAGGCCCGTGAGTTTGCTCCGTATCAGTCGTAGCTTCCATTGAATGAAACACCGGCGCTCGTGCGCATCCCAGCGGATCAAGAACGAGACCAGCCAGAAGCCGACGTTGCGGAGAAACTTGTACAGCCAGACCAACGACCAGCGAAAACGCGTGGTCTCATACTTGGAATGCGGAGGCGAACAACTGATGAGCACCAGGAGCGCGACGTCGTCGCCCTGTTCCTTGAGTTGACAGGCCATCTCATAGGCCACGTTTCCACCAAAGCAGTAACCGCCCAGCATGTAAGGACCCTCGGGTTGAAACGCCTTGAGATCGGCCACGTAGCTTCGCGCCATCTCCGCGATGGACGGCAACTCCGGCAAGCCGTCGAGTCCTCGCGATTTGAACGCGTGCACCGGTTGGTCCGGGCCCAGATGGCGGGCGAGATTGGCATAGCCCCAGAACATGCCGCCCCCCACCCCGTGGACCAGATAGATCGGGGGACGGGTGCCTTGCGGTTGAATCGTGACCACCGAGGTGACCGACCGGATCGCGCCGACATCCTCGGAGCGGAGCAACCCGGCGAGTTGCGCCACCGTCGGGTGTTGAAACACCGCGGAGACCGGGAGCTTGCGCCCGAAGGTGGTTTCGATTTTCGCCAACAACCGCACCGCCAGCAGCGAATGTCCGCCGAGTTCAAAGAAGCGGTCATGCACACCGATGGGGCTTACCCCAAGCACGGTTTCCCAGATGCCGACGAGTTGACGCTCCCATTCATCGCGAGGCGCCGTGACGGACTCCGCCGATTCCGGCCGCTCGCCGATGGCCCCCAGGAGAACGGCGTGGTCCACCTTGCCGTTCGCCGATAACGGCAGGGCGTCAAACGACAGAAACATCGACGGAATCAGGTACGCCGGCAGCCGGCCCTGCAGATAGCCGGCCCAGTCGGCCGTTGTGGACGACGCCTCGGGCTGCGTCACGATACAAGCCACCAGGCGCTTGCCTCCCGAGGGATCATTGTCGACGACCACCGCACAGCTTCTGACCGCCGGATGCTCCAGCAACACCGCCTCGACTTCCGCCGGCTCCACCCGATAGCCCCTGATCTTGACCTGTCGATCGATGCGACCGAGAAACTCAAGACTGCCATCGGGCAACCACCGCACGCGGTCGCCCGTCTTATACATGCGGATGTCCGGCCCGTCGCCGAAGGACTGCGTGCAAAACTTTTCGGCGGTCAACTCGGGCTGATGCAGATAACCGCGAGCCAGCCCGTCGCCGCCCGTGTACAACTCGCCGGGCACGCCGGCGGGCCCCGGCGGCCGGTGCGCCTCCAGGACGTAGACGTGCGTGTTGGCGATCGGCCGGCCGATCGGCACCGACCGCGTCTCCGACAACGGACTCCGGATATGATGACAGCAGGTGAACGTCGTGTTCTCCGTCGGCCCGTAGCCGTTGATAAGGAGTGTGCGAGGCAACTGCTCCAACGTCCGCTCCACCAACGGAACCGACAACACGTCGCCTCCGGCCAAAAGCATGCGCACGTTTTTAAGATATCCGAGATGCTCCTCGACCATCTGATGGAAGAGCCCGGCGGTGAGCCACAATACCGTGATACGATTCTTTTGGATACACTCGCCCAGTTCGGTCAACGACAGCGAGACCGGGGGAAACACCACCAGTCGTCCGCCGTTGAGCAGCGGAGCCCAGATTTCCAACGTCGAGGCGTCGAAGGCGATCGGCGCGAATTGAAGGAACACATCGCTGTCTTCGAACCGGGCGAAGTTGGTGTCCTTGACCAGCCGCACCACGCCCCGATGAGGCACGCAAACCCCCTTGGGTTTACCGGTCGAACCGGAGGTGTAGCTCACGTAGGCCAGATTATCGGGATTCAGTCGGGGCGCGTCCGCCGGCTTCAGCGGGTCGAACCGGCTCAGCAGCGTTGCATCGAGTCGAATCACCGTTGGCGGCAGGAGCCCGTGCTCACACCCGGCCTTCTCCAGCATGCCGGTCACGGCTTTTTCCAGCTTGGTAACCGTCAGCAGCACCGGAGCCTTCGATTCGCCCAGCATAAAGCTCAGCCGTTCGACCGGAGCGGCCGGATCGAGGGCGACATAGGCGCCTCCGGCCTTGATGATCGCCACCAGGGCGACGATGAGTTCGATGGACCGCTCAAGGCAGACGCCGACCAGAATATCCGGGCCCACCCCGCATTGGCGCAGCCGGCCGGCCAGCCGGTCGCTGCGCTCGTCGAGTTCGCGATAGGTCAACAAGCCATCCTCGCACACGACGGCGATCGCATGGGGCGTGAGCGCCGCCTGCTCGACAAACAGTTCGTCGATTGTCTTGTCGCGCGGATACAACGTCTCCGTGCCATTCCACTCGACGAGCAACTGATGACGTTCCGCCGGCGTGAGCAGCGGCAGTTCGGAGATCTTCCGGTCGGGATCGTCGGTGATCCCCTCCAACATCATGTGAAGGTGGCCGAGCATGCGGGTCATCGTCGCCCCTTCGAACAGGTCGGCGTTGTATTCAACCGTGGCTACAAGACCGTCGGCGGTCTCCGTCATGTAGAGGAGCAGGTCGAACTTCGCGGCCCCGGTTTCCACATCCTGTCGCTGCACGTTCAGTCCAGGAAGACGGACCGGTCTCGATGGCGCGTTCTGGAAGACAAACATCACCCGGAAAAGCGGATTTCCGCTTGCGCTCCGATCGGGGTGCAACTCCTCCACCAGTTTTGCGAATGGCAGTTCTTGATGAGCCAGTGCCTCCAACGTGGTCTCCTGCGTGCGGGCAAGCAGTTCACGAAAACTCGGATCGCCCGACAGGTTTTCTCGGATCACCAGCGTGTTGACAAAAAAGCCGATCAGTTTTTCCAACGCCGCCTGCGTCCGGCCCGCGACGACCGAACCCACCACAACGTCCTCTTCGCCTGTGTAGCGGTGCAACAGCGCCTCGAACGCCGCCAATGTCGTCATGAACAGCGTCGTCCCACTCTCTTGCGAGAGGGCCTTCAACTTCAGGCTCAACGTCAGGGGAAGCGGCAGGGTCTTCGTCCCGCCGCGAGACAACGCACCGGGAGGCCGCGTGTGATCGACCGGCAGATCCAACACCGGCAGGCGTCCGCGAAGCTTGTTTTTCCAATACTCCATCTCCCGGTTTAGCACCGGTCCCTGCAGGCGTTCCTTTTCCCACAGGACATAGTCCGCGTATTGCAAGGGCAGTTCGGGCAATGCCCCGGTATCACCCGCGACCGCCACTTCATAGAGCGACGTAAGTTCATCAAAAAACACGCCCAGCGACCATCCGTCCGAGATGATGTGGTGCATCGTAAACATAAACACGTGCTCCTCCGGCCCCAGGCGGATGAGCAACACGCGCAGCAGCGGATCATATCGCAGGTCGAAGGGACGACGGGCCTCTTCCCGGAGCACTTGATCCAACCGGGCCTCCCGCGAGTCCCCCGCAAAAGCGAAAAGATCATGGGCTGTCAGCGACACCGACCGGTGCTCGGCGATGACCTGCACCGGGCTCCCGTCGACGGAAACGAAATTGGTCCGCAACGCTTCATGACGGCGGATGATCTCGTTCAAGCTGCGCTCGAGTGCGGCGACGTTAAGCGTACCGGTCAGACGCACGGCCTCGCACATGTTGTAAACAGGGCTGCCCGGTTCGAGCTGGTCGATGAACCACAGCCGTTGTTGCGCATAGGAGAGCGGAACGTTTTCCCGGACTCCGCGGCGCGGAATCCCGTTGGAAACATCGTGGGGGTCGCCCGTGGCCTTTCGCGCCTGCTGGAGGCGTTTTTGCAGCAAAGCCCGCTGGGCTTCGCTCAGCTCTGGTCGTGGTGACACCGTTGCAGCTTTTGTCATAGGAATCTCCCGTCGGGTAACGCGGCAACCGCCGCAACTTCGCCGGACGCTTCCGTGCCCGGCATGTTTTTAATTTCCTCCACCATCGCCTGCTCAACCGCCGTCGCTTGATCCGAAATCACCGGCGTGGCGAAAAACCGCCTCAGCGACAGATCCACCTGAAACGCCTCCCTCACGCGGGTAAGCACCTGGGTGGCCATCAAAGAGTGTCCGCCCAGCTCGAAGAAATTGTCCTCCACGCCGATACGCTCCAAGCCGAGCACGCCGCGCCAGATATCCGCCAGCACTTCCTCGGTCGTGGTGCGCGGAGCGATGAAGGGACCGTTTTCGTCGGGCCGGACGGGCTCGGGCGACGGCAACACCTTGCGGTCGACCTTGCCATTGGGCGTCAGCGGCAGCTTCGGAAGCATCACAAACGCCGCGGGGATCATGTAACCGGGAAGCGTCGTCGCCAGATGGGTCCGCAGAACCTGTGCCTCGATCGGTTCGTCTCCGGACACCACGTAGGCGACCAGTCGGGGATCGGCTCCATGATCGGCGCGCACCATCACGACCGCCTCGCGCACCGAGGGGAACCGGCGCAACGCGGTCTCGATTTCACCGAGTTCGATCCGATGCCCGCGCAGTTTGATCTGCTGATCCAGACGTCCGAGGTATTCGATGCTTCCGTCCTCGCGGTAACGGACGCCGTCGCCCGTGCGATAGAGCCGCGTTCCGGGATGAAACGGATTCTCCACGAACTTCTCCGCCGTCAGTTCAGGCTGGAGCAGATAACCACGCGCCAGTCCGTCGCCGCCGAGATAGAGTTCGCCCGGAACGCCGATCGGAACCGGTTGCCGCCACCGGTCCAGAATATACGCCTGTTCGTTCGACAGCGGCCGGCCAATGGTCGCCCGACCACCGGGCGTTCGCAGCGAACAGGTCGAATACACCGTCGTCTCCGTCGGACCATAGAGATCGAATACGCGTTCGACCCCGGTCCGCCGGTAGATTTCCTCGACCAGATCCTGCGCCAGCGCCTCTCCCGCCAGGTTGATTGTAACCACCGATTTCGGGATTCGCCCCGTCTGCAACAGTTCGGAAATCGCCGAAGGAACGGTGTTGATCAGCGTGACTTCCGACGCCGCGGGCAGATCCGGCAGGTGCAGGATGTTTTCGGCCAGGATAATCGTCCCGCCGGAACACAGCGGAAAGAATATCTCGAACACGGACAGATCGAAGCAGACCGATGTCGAGGCGAGCACGCCCGCGTATTCTTCCGGTCGATACGTCGCTTGCGCCCAGGAGATCAGGGCGACCACGCTGCGATGCTCAATCTCCACGCCCTTGGGCCGCCCCGTGGAGCCCGACGTATAAAGAACGTAGGCAAGGTTCCCGGGCGTATTCCGTCCGTCGGACGCAAACACGCCCGCGGCAAGCCACTCCTTGTCGGAGGGCCGCGAGCCAACCGTGAGAACCCGCGCGTTGCCACCGGAAATCCGATCCAGAAGCTTTTCCGCGGTGAGCAGCACCTGCATCCGGGAGTCCTCGATGATCCACGCCAGCCGTTCGCGAGGATAAGCGGGGTCCAGCGGCACATAGGCTCCACCGGCCTTGAACACGCCCAGCATGGCGGCGACCACCGCCGGGGTGCGTTCAAGGAAGATGCCCACCCGCGTATCCGGCCCGACATCCATCGCCCGCAGTTGGCGGGCGATCTGGTCGGACCAACGGTCCAGATCGCGATACGTCAGGCGTTCGTCCCCACAGACCAGCGCGATCGCCTGCGGCGTCCGCGCCGCCCGCGCGGCAAACAACTCATCAATACACCGATCCTTCGGATAGTCCGACCCGGTGTCGTTCCACTCGCCGCAAATCCGCCGCAAGTCCGATGCGTTCAGCAGGGGCAGTCGCGAAACCGGCCGGGTCGCGTCGGCGGTGATGCCGCGGAGTAGATTTTCGTATTGGTCGATCAACCGATCGGCCGTGCCGCGTGTGAACAGTTCCTCGCTGTAATGACAGTTGAGGAACAACTCCTCGTCCGTGGACATCAGTTCGAAGATCAGATCGAAATAGACGAATCTCTTCGGGTTGACCGCGACCTTGGCGGAGATGCCTTCGTAGCGCAGCGCGGCCGGAAGCCGATTGAAGTTGAACACGACGTTGACCAGCGGAACGCGGTTCGCATCACGCGGCAGGTTCAGCCTGCGAATCAGATTGCCGAACGGATATTGCCAGTGCTCCAGCGCCTCCAGGAGATTGCCCCGGCTTTCGCCCAGGTAGTCGGTGAAGACCAGGTCGTCGTTCACCCGGCTGCGTACCGGCATGAGGTTCGCGCAATGCCCGACGAGGTTCTCCATTCCGTCGAGGACTTGGGCGGCCGCGGGCACGCCGACCACGATGTCGTCCTGCCCGCTCTGGCGGTGCAACAGGACGTTGAACGCCGACAACAGCAACGCGAACGTGGTGCATCCGCGTTCCTCGCAGAACCGCCTGACCGCCGTTACGACGTCCGGCGCGATCGCCCGGGAGAGGCCTCCGGCCACATAGGTTCGCGTCGCGGGTCGCGGATGATCCGAAGGGAGGTCGAGCACGGGTACCGAGTCGGCGAACTGCTTCGTCCAGTAGGTTTCGGCCACGGCAAACTCGGGGCTTTCCCGGCGGACGGCATGGCGGCGCACATAGGCGCTGAACTTCTCGGCGACCGGAAGTGCGCAGGTATCGCCACGGCAGTTGGCCGAGTAAAGTTCGCCCAGATCGCAAATAAGAATCCCGTGCGACCATCCGTCGCTGACGAGGTGGTGCACCACCAGCACAAGCAAGTGATCGTGTTCGCCCGTCCGGATCAGACGAACCCGCAGCAGAGGCCCCGCGTTCAGGTCGAACGGCGCACCCGCTTCGCGTTCAAGGAGCTCGTTCACCAGGGATTCCTGCGCGTCGCCGGACACGTGCGTGCAATCAATCAGCGGCACCTCGATTTCGATCGAGGCCGCGATGCGTTGGTAATCCCCCGCCGGACTAAACGTCGCACGCAAGGCCTCGTGCCGGTTCACCAGCTGCCGTACAGAGGCGTGCAGTACCTCCATGTTCAAGGGGCCGCGCAACCGGAGCGTGGTCGTCTCGTTGTAGGCGGCGGATGCCTCGGCGCTCATCTGCGAGGCAAACCAGATCTCGTGCTGCTCCTCGGTCAGCGGCACGCGCTCGGGAGCGGTCTCCGATCGAGTTGCGGGCGTGCCTGCCGTCGCCGTACCCGGGGACGCGGCGGAGGTTTGTCCGACCATCTCGCCGTCGATGTGAGCCGCGAGTTTGCCCAACGTTGTGAAATCGTTGAGCAGTCGACGAAGCGACATGCGGATCTTGAACTGGCTCTGCACGGCCAGGCTCGCCTGGGTGAGAAACAGCGAATCGAAACCGAGTTCGTAAAACGTGACGTTCGCATCGGCCTGCGACAGGTCCACTCCCGACAATTCCTCAAACAGCACCCGCAGACGTGACAGTGTCGGGCTCTCTCCGGCGACGTGTGACGCCTCGCCGGCGACCGGACCGTCGATGGTCTCCACGATGTCGTTGGAATTCTTGATATACGTGTGGCCGCTGCGCGCGGGCACCGGGACGTCATCCGACGACGGCGCCGGTTCCACCCAGTGGCGTTTCTGCTCGAAGGGATAAGTCGGCAGAGCCACCCGATGGCGGCGTTCGTGGCTCGCCATGCCGGCCCAGTCGATGGACGCCCCGGCCATCCAAAGCCGCCCCAGCGACTTCAAGATCACCGCACGGTCGGTCTCCCGGCCCGTTGCCGAGGCAAGAGAACCCATCACAAATCGTCCCGTGGACTCGGCGGAAGCCGGATGCTGCCGTGCCAGGGTGCCCAGCACCTGTCCGGGTCCGGCTTCCAGGAACACCGTGATCCCGCGCGCGGCCAATTCGCCCAGGCTGTCGGCGAAACGCACCGTGCTGCGCACATGCGAAAGCCAGTACTCCGGATCGACCGCTTGTTCGTCGGTGATCCAGCGGCCGGTCACATTTGAAACCCAAGGCAGCTGCGGACGGCTGAACGTTGTCTTTCTCAACTCCTCGGCGAACAACGGCAGCATCGGTTCCATCATCTCCGAGTGAAACGCATGTGAGGTCACCAGCCGCCGGCCCGCCAGTCCGCGCTGGTCCAGTTCTTTCTCCAACGACGCAACCGCGTCGAACGATCCCGCGACCACGCACAGGCGGGGACCGTTGACGGCCGCGAGCGAAAGCCCCGGCGTCAGCAGTTCCTTTATCGACTGCTCATCGATGCGCACCGCGATCATCACCCCGGGTTGCTGCTGCTGCATCAGGCGGGCGCGTTGCGAGACGAGCCGAAGCGCATCCTCCAGCGTGAAGACGCCGGCGATGCATGCGGCCACGTATTCACCAAGGCTGTGACCAATCATGGCCTGCGGGTGAATCCCCCAGTGCATCCACAGCCGGGCCAGCGCATGCTCAATGACAAACAGCGCGGGTTGGGTCATCGAAGTCTGCGCCAGTCGCTCGGCGGCCTCCGTCTTTTGATCCGCCTCCGGATAGAGCAGCGAACGCAGATCGAGTCCGAGATGCGGCTTCAAAAGTTCGCAGGCACGATCCACCTCGGTCCGAAAAACCGGCTCGGTCGCATACAGTTCCTTTCCCATCTCGGGATGCTGCGCGCCTTGTCCGGGAAACAGGAATGCCACCGCGGGTCGCGTATCCGCCGCCCGGCCGACGGGCAGCCGTGCCGGGTCGCCGGAAGACAGCATTTCGATCGCATCGTTGAGATCGCGGCAGACGATCGCGCGCCGGTGCGCGAACGCCTTCCGACCGACCTGCAACGTATGGGCGACGTCCGCCAGATTTGCCCCGGGATCCTTTTCCAAGTGGGCCGCCAGCGCAGTGGTCGCCGCCTCCAGCGCGGACGGCGTGCGAGCGCTCAACGTGAACAATTGCCAGGGCTGCGCCGGCGCCGATGGCGCGACGGGCGGCGCTTCTTCAAGCACCACGTGCGCATTGGTCCCTCCCAGGCCAAACGCACTCACGCCCGCGCGCCGCGGTCCATCACCTTGCGGCCAGTCTCTCAACGTGGTGTTGGGATAAAACGGACTGGCCGCGAAATCGATTTTCGGATTCGGAGTCTTAAAATGCAGCGTCGGCGGCAACTGACGGTGCTGGAGCGCGAGCGTGGTTTTGATGAGCCCCGCGACACCGGCGGCCACATCGAGGTGACCGATGTTGCTTTTGACGGATCCGATCGCGCAGGTCGGCTCGCCGGACGTCCGCGGACCAAACGCCTTCGTCAATCCGGCAATCTCGATGGGATCACCCAACGGCGTGCCGGTCCCATGCGCCTCGACGTAGGAAATCGAGGACGGTTTCACGCCCGCCATCGCATGCGCGAGCGCCACCACCTCCGCCTGGCCGTCGACACTGGGAGCGGTGAAACCGATTCTCCGCGCGCCGTCGTTGTTGATCGCCGACCCGCGGATCACCGCGCAGATGCGGTCACCGTCGGCCAGCGCGTCCGCCAGCCGTTTGAGCACCACGATGCCCACGCCATCGCCGAAGAGCGTGCCCGACGCGGCCGCGTCGAAGGCCCGGCAATGTCCGTCCGAAGAAAGAATACCGCCCTCCTGATGACGTTGTCCGCGGTTCTGCGGAAAAACCACCGAAACACCCCCGGCAAGGGCCAGGTCGGACTGATAGGACAGCAGGCTCTGACACGCGAGGCACACGGCCATCAGCGAGGTCGAACAGGCGGACTGAACGGTCACGCCCGGCCCCCGAAGATTCAGTTTATAGGAGACTCGCGTCGTCAGGTAATCCTTGTCGTTTGCGAGCATCAGCTTGAACGCCTCGCCCTGCCCGATCGCCGGCGGCCGGTGCGAGAGCAGGTTTGCGAGCAGGTAGGTGTTGATGTTCGAGCCCGCAAACACGCCGGCCAACCCCTCGATGGTCTCGGGATTGCAGCCGGCGTTTTCGAGCGCCTCCCAAGCGCATTCCAAAAAGAGTCGCTGTTGCGGATCCGTGATGTCCGCCTCCCGCGGAGTCATGTTGAAGAACTCCGCGTCGAACCACTCGGGTTTATCGAGCACGCTGCGCGCCTTCACGAAACCGGGGACATCCTTGGGCGGAGGTCCCTCGATCCATGACCATTGCAGTTCCTCGTCCTTGAAGAACGTGATCGACTCCACGCCATCACGAAGATTGCGCCAGAATTCGTCGATGTTTCCGGCGCCGGGAAAACGCCCGGCCATGCCGATGATGGCAATGCTCTCACCTTGGGTTTCGACTGTGTTCATGCTTTTACCTCCGCACGATTACGCCGTGAGTTGTTCATCGCTCTTTGCCGGCGCTGCGCGCGCTGCTGTATCCCGGACAGAAATGTCTTCTCCTCCTTGTCCTCTTTCTTCTCGGCACCGATGAAGTCCGCCAGCGATCGAATCGTCGGGTACTGAAAGAGTTTGATTACGGGCAGATCGATTCCGAGCGACGCCTGCAACCGGTTCTGTACCTCCACGACTTGAATGGAGTGGCCGCCGAAATCGAAGAAGTTGTCGTTCGGCCCCGGATTCTTCGTTTCGAGAACCTCTTCCCAGATTGTGGCGATCGCCTTCTCCATGCCAACCAGCGGCGCCGCCTCCGCGTGCGTCTCCGGGACCGCATCGCGTCCCGGTGGTGGCAAGGCGTTGCGATCGATCTTGCCGCTCGGGGTCAGTGGCAGGCGCTCCAGAAACACAAAGAATTCAGGCACCATGTAGGCGGGCAGTTTCTCCCGAAGAAAATCCCGGAGCGTGTTCGGTTCCTGAACCTCGGATTGCCGCGGGATCACATAGGCGGTGAGCCGGGGATTGTTGGGGTCGTCGGTGCGAACCACCATCACGCACTGCTGCACATCGGGATGCTGCGCCAGCGTGGCCTCGATCTCGCCGAGCTCGATGCGGTGCCCGCGAATTTTGACCTGATGGTCGGTGCGTCCTAAAAACTCGACGACACCATCCGAACGATACCGGACCAGATCTCCCGTCCGATAAAGCCGCGCAGTTTCTCCGGTGGCAAACGTATGCGTGATGAACCGCTCCGCCGTGAGTTCGGGGCGGCGCCAGTATCCGCGGCCCATGCCCTCTCCGGCGATGTACAGCTCGCCCGGTATGCCCACCGGCACCGGTTGCCGGTTCCGATCCAGGATGTAGAGCCGGTTGTTGGCGGTTGGCCGTCCGATATCGATGATGCTGGAACGCGCCGCGCCCGACTTCACGGTGTGGGTGGTGCACCAGACGGTCATCTCGGTCGGTCCGTAGACGTTGATGAAATCGCCGTCGATGGCCTGGGCGAGCGTCTCCGCCATGTCCGCGGCCAGCGCCTCGCCTCCGACCAGCATGCAGCGCAGCGGGCGAAGCGCGGCCAGCGTGGCCGGCATGCGCGTGAGCATGCGCGCGAACGACGGCGTGCATTGCAGGTGCGTCACATCATGGCGCGCGAGTTGCTCGTCGATGGAACGTCCCGCGTCCTTCGTGATGCGGGAGCTTCCACTCGATCTCAGTCCCGCCTGATCGGAGAGGATGATGACCTTGAAACCGCGGGCGAGCGTCCAGAAAATTTCGAGGACGGAGATGTCGAACGAGATGCTCGTCACCGCCAGCCAGACTCCCGGCTCCCGGCCGGCCAACAGGTCCATTCCATGAAAAAAATTAACCACGTTGCGATGCGTCACCATCACGCCCTTTGGACGTCCGGTGGACCCGGAGGTGTAGAGAACGTAGGCAAGATTGCTCGACCAGGGCGTGGCCGAGGCCCGCGGTCTCGAAACGCCGTTGATGCATTCAGGCCGCGCCAGGAACGGTTCGACGATCGTCTGCCCCTCTGGCGCGGCGAGTTCCTCCTCGATGAAAACAAGCCCGTCGCGATCCGGAAAGAGCCCCTGCAGGTGACGTTGGGTGAGAACCACCGGCGCCTGGGTGTCCTCGACCATGAAGGCCAGTCGATCCTTCGGGTACCCGGGATCAAGCGGCACATAGGCGGCGCCGGACTTTAGAATCGCCATCAACCCGGCGACCATCTCCGGCGACCGGTCGGCGCAGATCGCCACGAGCGTGTCCGGCCCAGCGCCGAGGGATCTCAATTTCGCGGCCAGGCGGTCGGCCATCCGGTTCAGCTTCGCGTAACTGAGCTCGGTGTCGTTGAAAATCAACGCGGTCGCCTTCGGGGTGCGGGCCACCTGCTCCTCGAACAATTGATGAACGTATCTATATTTGGGATACTCCGACTCGGTTCGGTTCCATTCGTACAGAATCCGCGTGTGCTCCTCGGGGGTGAGCAGGGGGAGAACCGAGATCCGCCGTTCCGGATCGGCCACGGCGCCTTCCAGCACCGTGAGGAAATGACCGAGCAGCCGGTCCGCGGTTTCGGCATCGAACAGGTCGGGATTATATTCCACGCAGACGCGCAGGCCGGACGGTTCTTCGGTGGCGAACACCATCAGGTCCATTCTGCTGGTCGCGATGCGCACCGGTTCGACCGTCCCCTGCATGCCCGCCAGTCGCACGGACGCCGGCGTGGTTTTCATCGAGAAACCAACCTGGCACACCGGCTCGTAACTGGGATCGGGTTGCGGGTGCAGCTCCTCGATGAGTTTCTCAAAAGGGAGTTCCTGATGTTCGCCCGCCGCGAGGGTCGTCTCGCTCACGCGGGCAAGCAGTTCGAGGAAGGTCGGATCGCCTCCAAGATTGGTCCGCAGGACAAGCGTGTTGGTGAAGAGACCGATCAATCCCTCCGTCTCGGGACGGGTGCGCCCGCTGAGCGGAGAACCCACCACGATATCGTCCTGCCCGGTGTAACGGGACAGGAGCGCCTTAAAAGCCGTCAGCAACGTCATGAAGAGCGTGGTGCGATGCGCGCGACTGAACTCGTTTATTTTCGCGAGGAGCGCCGGCGGATAAATCATCGTGGCCGAGGCCCCGCTGTGCGATTGCGTGAGCGACCGGTGATGATCGAGCGGAAGAGGAATCACCGGCGGAGCGCCCGCCATCCGATCGCGCCAGAAGTCCAGGAGACGCTGCAGGGTCTCGCCCTGCAGGTGCTCGCGCTGGCGGATGGCATGGCTGGCGTATTGATCCGGCAGCTCGGGGAGCGACGACAGCGTACCGGTGGAAAACGCCTCGTAGAGGGCCTCCAACTCCCGAAGCACGATCGAGAGCGACATGTCGTCGGCGGCGATACGGTGCAACACCAGCACCAGCGCATGGGCTTTCCCGTCGAGACAAACCAGATGGGCGCGCAGGAGAAGATCGCCTTGAAGATCGAACGGCACCCCCGCGTCCTCGCGTGCAAGGCGCGCCAGTACGTTCTCCCGTTGCACCGGATCCACCGCGCTCAGATCTGTCCGGGCCAGACGGAAGCTCCACGCCCGCGCGGCAACCTGCACCGGTTCGCCGCCCTCGTGGACGAAGCTGCTGCGAAGCACCTCATGGCGTTCCACGATCGCCGCGAGCGATGCCTCCAGCGCCGCCGGGTCGATCGGGCCGGCGAGGCGCACCAGGCACGCCAGATGATGGAGCGGGTTTCCCGGCTCCATCTGCTCGAAGAACCAAAACCGCCGCTGCCCGTGGGAAAGCGGGGTGGAGTCTGCGATGTTGTCGGCAAAGCGTTCCGCCTGCCCGTCGGCACCGAGGCCGTTCACCGCTGCGTGTCCGTTCATTGTCTCATGGCCGTTTGCTACCAGGTTTCCGTTTTCCATAGGATGGCTTCCTGGTCCGGCGGTGAAGTGTGTGTCGTCGGCCATGGAAGTCGGCGGATACTTTACGGGGCGCGCGGAATTTGCATCAGTGGGTCCTGACCCCAGAATCACCGTGGGTCGCACCGCACACCGGTGATTCGGAAGGACTTCACCCCATGTTTGAGAAGCGCCGATCCGGGTTAAATAAAGGGCATGAAACTTCAGGAGATCACGCCGCCCAGATCACGCCGGTTGCTGAGTCGGCGGCGCAACGTGGTTCGCCGCGTCCTTCCGGTTACGAATCACGGCTGGCCGGTCGCCATTCTCGGCGTGCCTTTCGACAACCTCACGCTGGCCGAGGCGGTACGGCGGATTTCCGCCATGATCGCCGAGCGGCGTCCGCATTACGTGGCCACGGCCAACGTGGATTTTCTCGTGCAGGCGCGCGGCGACGTCGAACTGCGGCGCATCCTCCTGGAGGCCGACCTTGTGCTGTGCGACGGCACCCCGCTGGTCTGGGCTTCACGGTGGCTGGGCAACCCGCTCCGGGAACGGGTGGCCGGATCCGATCTGGTGCCGGCTCTCGTTCGCGAGGCGGCCGAAAAAGGGCACCGGCTCTTTCTGCTCGGCGCCGGCGCGGGTGTGGCGGCCGGCGCCGCCGAACGGCTCCACGAGCAGCATCCGTCGTTGATCATCTGCGGACACTACTCCCCTCCTTTCAGCGGCCTCCTGGAGATGGACCACGAGGAAGCCGCGAGCCGCATACGCGAGGCGCGCCCCGACGTGCTCCTTGTTTCCTTCGGCTGTCCCAAGCAGGAAAAATGGATCGCCATGCACTACCGGTCCCTCGGCGTGCCGGTTGTCATCGGGGTGGGCGCTTCCCTCGATTTTCTCGCCAATCGTGTGCGTCGCGCTCCGCCGTGGATGCGGCGAAGCGGCCTTGAATGGGGTTACCGGCTCCTGCAGGAGCCGCGCCGGCTGTTTCGTCGCTACGCCAACGACCTTGCCCGGTTCGCCCCGGCGATCACCTCCCAGGTGCTCAGCCTGTCGCCCCGCCCGGTTCCGTTCAGCCGGCGGCTGGAGCACCGCGCACTGTACTCCGCGTCGAGCTGGACCCAGATCTGGGCCGCCGAATCGCTCACGTCCCTGTCCCTCACCAAGGACGCCCGGTTCTGGAGGGAAACCGAGGGACACATTCGTCACTGTTTATTGGATACGTCCCGGGTGATCGCCTTCGACAGCACCGGCGCCGCCCTGCTCGCCCGCTGGCGTCAAAAACTCCACACCCGGGGCTTCCAGTTCGTGTTGCTTGCCCCCAGCCCCGAGGTGATGCGCGTCCTGCGTCACCTGCAATTGCACGAGCATTTCCTGATCGCCGAAAGATGGTCCGAGGCCCAGCGGATGATCAGGACAACCCAGGCGCCGCCGCGCCCCGTCATTCTCAACGGCTCGCCCCATCCGCTGGCCTGGCAGGGAGAGGTGACCGCCGAAAATGCGGATCAGGTCTGGAAGCTCACCACCGGCCTGCTCCGTTCGCTGGGAACCACCCGCGGCACGCTGGTCATCAACCTGTCCCGCGTGCGCTTCATCGACAGCACCGGAGTGGGTCTGATGCTGCGGCTCAGCAATTGGGGCCGCCAGCATGACACCGAGATCCGGTTCGCCGACCCGGGACCGGATGTGCGCAACGTACTCGAAATGACCCGCCTGCATCATCTGCTGCTGCAACAGCCCCCGCTCGCCGACGCCGGTGGTCACGAGCCCAATCACGCCTAACCCCCATACCCCTATGAAAATCGGCCTCTCCACCTCGGTCATGCAATGCGGGCGCTCCGGTGTGGGGCAATATGTGCTGGCGCTGGTGCGCGCCTTGATCGCCGCGCCGGTCCGGCACGAGTTGACCCTCTTCGTACTGGAGGACGACCTGCCGCTGTTTTCCTTCGCCGCCGGCTCCGTCCGGATCGTTCGGATCCCGGAGCGTTATCGTCCGCCGATAAAAAACATCGCCTGGCACCAGATGGAGCTGCCGCGCCTCGTCCGCCAGCTGCGGCTCGATGTGCTGCATGTGCCGAGCTACCGCCGGCTGCTCTGGCCGCAACCCTGCGCAATGGTCGCCACGATTCACGATCTCGCCCCTTTTCGCGTGCCAAAAAAGTACGATTGGAAACGCATGCTCTACGGCCGGGTCGTCGTGCGCCGCCTCGCCCGCAGGCAGGACGAGATCATCGCCGTCAGCCATGCGACGGCGAACGATCTGCGCACGTTCTTCGGCCTGGGTCCGGACCATGTGACGGTCATCCACAACGGGCTCGATCATTCCCGGTTCACCCCGGGAAATCGCGCCGAGGCGCGGCGGACGGTCGAACATCACCACGGCTTGCGGGAACCGTTCTTCCTCTACGTCGCGCGGCTGGAACATCCGGCGAAAAACCATGCGCGCCTGATCGAGGCGTTCAACTGGTTCAAGACCTCGACACGTTCGCCTTGGAAACTGGTGCTGGCGGGAAGCGACTGGCACGGTGCGGAACACATTCATGCGTTGATCCGCCGTTCCCCGTTTTCAAAGGACATCGTCACGCTGGGGTTCGTGCCCGACGACGACCTGCCGATGTGGTATCGCGCCGCCGACGTGTTCGTCTATCCCTCGCTGTTCGAGGGGTTCGGTCTCCCGCCGCTCGAGGCGATGGCGTGCGGCTGCCCGGTGCTCACGGCCACCGACGGGGCGCTCGGCGAGGTCACCGGCCACGCGGTCGAGCCGGTGGACCCCAGAAGCACCCCCGACCTCGTCCGACAGCTCGAACACCTCGCCGGAGACGACGGACTGCGCGAGCGACTCCGCACCGTCGGCATCCTGCATGCGCGACGGTTCGACTGGCGCACCACCGCCTCCGCCACGCTTGAAGTTTACTCTCGCGTCGCCGCCAAGGCCGCGGCCCACG
>JANJTQ010000114.1 GCA_024711005.1 Opitutaceae bacterium
GCCGGGATGTGCATCGTAACCGATGTCTCGCCTATCTGCCAATGGACCTAAGTCACCTGGTTGTGTGCAAAAGTCACCCGAGGTGGTGACCGACCACGTGATCATCCGCCAGCGGGAACACGGCTTGTGTGCGGATCTCCAACTGCGGCTGCTGCAATGCGTGACGGCGAAGCTTGAGCGTTGGGATGTTCCGAATCTGGCCGCGCCGTACTGGCGGCTTTACCTGATGTCGGGGGCCGGCGCGGAAGTGAACTGGGATGGACGGACATTTAAGCTTCTTCCCGAGTGCGCATGGCTGATCGCCCCGGATACGCCATTCGGTACGAAGCTCAGGCGTCCGCTGACGCAGTGTTACGTGCATTTCACGCTCGCACCCGGAGTGGTGCATGCGCCGGGTATTCACGCGGTGCCGCTCACGCCGGGGATGCGCGAGTGGCGTAAGCGAGCGATGGCGGCGGACACGCCCGAAGCCGGCGGCATTGCCTGGCAGGTGCTGGTGTTGCAGACGCTCGGCACCTTGCCGGCCGGTACGTTGAGCGAACGTCAAACGGACCCTCGCGTGCAACGGGTGCTGGAGCACATCGAGCGCGATCCGGGAGCCGCGCATACGCTGGAAAGCCTTGCCGGACTGGCCGGGATGCATGCGCGTGCGCTCATCCGACTGTTCCGGCAGGAGACGGGTGACACCCCGATGGCGAGTCTGCGGGCGCGGCGTATCGCGCTTGCCTGCGAACTACTGCATCACAGCGACCGCAAGATCGATGACATCGCGACGACGGTGGGTTTCTGTGACCGGTATCATTTTACGAAAACCTTCAGGCGCATGCGCGAAATCACACCGGCCGCCTTCCGCGTATTGCAACAAGAGACGCCGACGCGGGGGTGAATAGGGAACGCGGTGAGCCTTCACCAAATAGGGAGTGCGGTGAGCTCTCACCGCTTTGGACGGGCCGACTCGTCGGCCCGCCTGTCTTGTCGCACACAGAGGAATTGTGCGGCCGGCGCGTGCGCCGACAGCGGGACGCCAAGCAGGCGTGCGCAAGCGGCAGCTCTGCAATCGGACCGGGTGCGGCGAACCGGGGTTCGCCGTCGAAAGCGGCGAGAACTCGCCGCACTCCAAAAACAAGGCCCGGTTGTGGGCGCTTGTCGCGTTATTTTCGACGTGCGGGGCGGGCGGCGGGCTGGAAGCCTTCGTCGGCATGAACAGAATGGACCGGCTTGTCGCGATGGTGATGCACCTCCAAGGGCGCCGCGTGGTGCGCGCGGAGGACTTCGCGGAGCGCTACGGAATCAGTTTGCGCACGGTTTATCGGGACATCGTCGCGCTCGGGGAAGCGGGCGTGCCGGTCGTCGGAGAGGCCGGTGTGGGCTACGCGCTGGTGAAGGGTTACCACCTGCCGCCGGTCATGCTCACGGCCGAGGAAGCGGGAGCGTTGTTCACGGGCGGGGAACTGGCGAAAAAGTTCACCGACGGTTCGCTTGATGCGGCGGTGGACGGCGCCTTGAACAAACTCCGCGCGGTTCTGCCCGCCGACCGCAAAGACCACCTAGAACACCTTGCGCGCGGCACTGTGATTGCGGGGGCGCCGGGATGCTCGTCCGTCGGTGCGGACGGCTCCTCCGGTCCCGCGTGGCTGGCCGAGGTGCAGCAAGCCGTGGCGCGGCGTTGCGTGCTGGCGCTGGCGTATCGCGCCCGCGACCAGCAGGCGGAGACCGCCCGCGAAGTGGAACCGCTCGGGGTCGTTTTCTATGGGGGAAACTGGTATCTGGTGGCGTGGTGCCGGTTGAGGAAAGACCTGCGGCACTTTCGAGTGGACCGTATCCAGAATTTGGAGCGCCGCTCCGAAACGTTTGGCACGCGCGAGGATTTTTCGCTCAGCCGCCACATCGAGGACTATGCGCGTCAGGGCGAGTCGTTCCCGGCCAAGATTTGGCTCGCCCGTGAAGTCCAGGAGCGCGGACGGGCGGAGAGCTACGCCACGCTCGTGCCGGAAAAGGAGCGCGACGGCGGCACGGAGTTCTCCCTGTTGACGTGGTCCTACGAATGGCTGGCGCGGTGGATCTTGTCGTTCGGCGCCCAGGCGGAGGCGCTGGAGCCGGCGGCGTTGCGCGCAAGCGTGTTCGCCCATGCCGAGGCGGTGGCGGCGCGGCACCGGCCGGGACCGGAACGCTCCTGACACAGGGTTGTCAGTGCTGGCTGCTAACCTGCACGGGCATGACAACCACCGCTTCGCCCATTCGTGTTCTTGAATTTGCGTTCACCGGCTACCCGGTCACCGACATGGCCCGGGCCCGGGCTTTTTACGAGGGTCTGCTCGGCTTGAAAACCGGCATGGTCTGGGAAGAAGGCGACCACGCGTGGATTGAGTACGATGTCGGCGGCCACACCCTCGCGATCAACAACGGCACGGCTCAATGGAAACCCAGCGGCGACGGACCCGCGATCGCGTTGGAGGTGGAGGATTTCGACCTGACCGTGGCGACTCTCAAGGAACGAGGGGTGCGGTTTACGCTGGAGCCGTTTCAAAGTCCGGTCTGCCGGCTGGCGGTGATTCTCGACCCGGACGGAAACTCCCTCGCGATCCACAAGCGCAACGCACCGGCCCACGGTTGAGAGGAGCGCAATCCATGAGACACGTGGTGCTCTACATCGCGGCGAGCCTCGATGGCTACATTGCACGCAAAGACGGTTCGATCGACTGGCTGCCCGTGCCCCAGGCCGGCGGCGAAGACTATGGCTATGGCTCTTTTCTTGAGACGGTCGACATCCTCTTGATGGGTCGAAAAACCTACGACCAGGTGCTGACGTTGGGCCCGTGGCCCTATGCCGACCGACGCTGCATCGTGTTCAGTGGCACGCGGGCCGGACAACGCGACGGACGTGTCGAGTTTCTGGACTGCGACATCGCGGCGTGTGTGCGGGAGCTTAAGAAGAAGCCCGGTGACGGCGTGATCTGGTTGGTGGGCGGAGCGGAGATCATTGCGGCGTGTCTGGCCGGGGATGTCGTTGACAAAATTATCCTGACGACAGTGCCCGTGTTGTTGGGCGAAGGCATCCGCTTGTTCCCGGAGACGAACTGGGCAACGCGTCTTCAGTTGTGCGACGTGCGGGCTTATCCCGACGGACTGGTGCAACAGACGTATGTGGCTCTGTCGTCGACCACCGGCAAGGGGCGGGGATTGGCTATGGAGTGCGGTGAGTGCTCTCCGGTGTGACGGGCCGATCTGTCGGCCTGCGTCCTCCGCCTTATTCTGGTGAGCTTCGGTGGCGGCGAACCGGGGTCGCGGTCCAAAGCGGCGAGAGCTCGCCGCACTCGTGCGTCCATGAAACCATGAACTCAGAATGTGAAAGTCATATCCTCCGCGAAGGCAGAAATCGCGGGGCAGCCGGAGGCAACTGCGTCGTCGCAAGACGGGGTGGGGAGCAG
>JANJTQ010000329.1 GCA_024711005.1 Opitutaceae bacterium
GGTCATTTGACCACCGGCAGCCCCTTTTCTTTTTGCAGGTCGGATCACCGCCCATGTCGAGGCTGCGTGCATGAAATTGGTATGAATGCGGCGGGAACTGATACCTCATATCGTTCGACGGTCCGGGCGTGCCGCCTAGGGTCACGACGCGCAAGTCGTCCTGCTTACCACTTGGCGCGAGTGAGTCACACTCGATTGCCCTATCCCGACTTTTACCCCTTTGGAGGCGCGCGCAGAGCGTTTCTCCACGTCCGGAAAACCAACCCTACCTCAAATGAAAATACTCCCATCCCGGAGGATGCCCCTCCAATCCGCGCTTCTGGCAGCTGGCTGCCTGGCGGCGCTGATCAACCCTTCCTCGGCCGCCGAGGGAGCGCCTCATCTGCTGAATTACTTCACCTCGTGGCCTTGGACCGGCGTGACCGGCGGAACGGTCGTTTCGGGAAATCACCTGCTGCCTGAAAATGGCGGCACCACCGTGGCCTTCTCGTTCCTAAATCCGCTCGCCGGTGTGGACGTGAGCAACCCCGCCAGCCCGAACGTCTCGCCCGCCTCCGCTTCGTACTTCGGTCTGATCTCGGGTTCGGGTCTCGGTGTGGCCGATACGACCGCCGGGTACTTCAATATCGGCGAGCAGTTCTCGCTTCAGGCGAATCATAAATTCGCCCTCAAGGAGCTGCAGTTCGATGAATACACCGCGGACGAGGTGCTCCACATTGCTTGGACACAAAATGGCACTGCGCAGTCCGTGGTGCTGACGCTTGGACTCGTTTCCGGTGGGCGGATCGAGAGCAAAAACATCATCTATCCCATTCCTTCCGGCACGACTATTATTGCCGACGCTAACACGCCCATTCGCATCACCAACGTGAGCGGGTCTCTCTCCAACAGCGCGGGCCGTCTCAGGTTGGTGCGTATGGTGACCGCTCCGGTTTTCGCTTCGCCGCCTACTTATACCACGGCCGGGACCGATGGCTACGAACAGATGTTCGGCGTGAACTTGGCAGGAGCCGACGGCGGCACGATCCCCGGAACTTTGAACTTCGACTACCACTATCCCAAGCCCGATGCGATGGACTACTTCAACGCCAAGGGGCTGAAACTGGTCCGCGTTCCCTTCCGTTGGAAACGCATCCAGCAGGACTTGATGGGGCCGCTCCGCGACGCGGATATGAATGAACTGGACCGGGTGGTCACCGACGCCGAAGCACGCGGCATGAAGGTCATTCTGGACATGCATGACTACGGTGGTCGCGGCTCCTACAAGATCGGATCGCCCGAAGTTCCTCTCGAGTCGTTTAAAGACGTGTGGAAAAAAATCGCCACGCGCTACAAAGGGCGCCCGGGTATTTACGGCTACGGTTTATCAAATGAACCCTACGGCATGGGTGAGTACTCCTGGCCGTTGGCGGCACAGGCTGGCGCCGATGGCGTTCGCGAGGCTGACCAGCATTCATGGATCATCGTTGGCGGTGAAAACTGGAGCAGCTCTTCGGAGTGGATCAACGCGAACCCCAATCTCGACGTTCAAGATCCCTATGGTCGGCTGATGTATGAGGCCCACACCTACTTCGACAAAGATAGAAACGGAGTAGGCTACGGGACCTATGCCGCGGAGTATGCCCATGAGTCCCGCGGCGTTTACTTCCTTGAGCCCTTTGTGCGCTGGCTGAAACAACGCAACGCCCGTGGATTTATCGGCGAGTATGCCGCTCCGAACGACGGCGATTCCCGCTGGCTGACGGTCCTGCAAAACTACCTGAATTATGCCGGTGCCAACGGCCTGAGCGGTACCTACTGGCTTGCGGGCCAGTGGTCGGGCGGCGATCCCAACACAGTTCAGCCCACGAGCAATTACACCGTGGATAAACCGCAGATGGCCGTGATCGCGCAAAGCTTCGCCTACGGCTATGTGCGGCCGGAGATCATCGTGGATAATCTCGCTCTCGCCGACACCACGGGTTGGACCGCGAGCACGAGCACGGCCGCGATAGGACCGTATTACGGCACCAATTATCTGCATGACGGCAACGCGGGGAAAGGCGCCAAGAGCCTTCTTTTTGTACCTAATGTCCGCTCACCGGATCACTACGAAGTGTCCGCTCGCTGGACGTCCCACGACAACCGCGCCTCCAATACGCCCATGGACGTGATCGCCGCGAGCGGGGTTTCCTCCTCCCTCGTGAACCAGCGTGTGGGCGGCGGCCAGTGGTTCTCGCTTGGCACGCACACCTTCGCCGGTGGTCAAGGCGGCGGCGTGCAGGTTAGCAATGACGCCACGAATGGCTACGTGATCGCCGACGCGATCCGACTCCAGAAGTCGATTCCCGTCACGATCATCATGGACAACTCAGGGGCGGGGATTACCTGGACGCCGGATGCCGCCGCGTGGGCCGGTAGCACCACCACATCCGGTTACGTGGGTGCGAACTACGTCCACGACGGCGGTGCCAACAAGGGCTCCAAGGCCGTCCGTTTCACTCCGACGATCCCGGTGACCGGTGACTATGAAGTCTTCGTTCGCTGGACGTCCGGAACCAACCGGGCCGGCAGCGTCCCGGTCGAGGTGAACTATGATGGCGGCAGCGTGACACAAAACGTCGACCAGAGGACCGGGGGAGGCGTCTGGAAATCGATGGGAATACGCCGTTTTGTCCAAGGAACGGGGGGGAGCGTAAAGATCAGCAACACGGGCACCAGTGGGGTGGTCATCGTGGATGCGGTCCGATTCCATAAGCGGTAAGTTCAGGCTGATCGGACAGCATCGACTGGCACTGAACGCTACGGGGGTTGCCGGATCTCATGGGAGACCGGCAACCTCTTTTTTTTGGCCCCGTTGGAGCGGCATACGCTGCGCCTTGCGCCGGTTGAAGCGACCTCCATGCGGGCGCCATGAGCGGCGTCAACCGAAGTCTGCGAACATCCAACGCGTACTCAGTTGTAAGCTGACGTTGCCGGTAAGCTGACGTTGCCGACCCGCAGTCGTGGCGGCATGACACAAAAAAGCGGGAGGAGGGCTTTGGGCCCGCCTCCCGCTGAATCTGAAACGCAATAAACGCGTCGATTAATTCTTGGTCGCGTGGCGGCGGCGGATCAGCACTCCACCCAGAGCGGCGGCGCCGATTAGCATCGCGTAAGTGGACGGCTCGGGAATTGCGACGGCGGTGATCTGGATGTTGTCGATGCGAACACTGGTATTGGTCACGTTGCCTGCAAAAGCCCAAGTCAAGGTCAGCGAGTCTTGATCGGTGAGTGCTCCAATGGACGGCAGGTCAGCCGTCCACTCGTGGAACGCGTAGGTCTTGCCGCCTGCGGGGCCGACCTGAAAACCGAGCGGCGTGTCAATTGCCACATTGCCTGCGCCAATGTTGTAAGTGAAGGAAGCGAACGTGGTCGTCGCCCCGGTGCCGGCCGAGCGCACGGCGAGCCGCACGTTGAGATTGGTTAACGAGGTGGTGTTTAGCGTTAGGGAGAAGGAGCCGGTGCCGTCGCCGCCGCCGGTCCATGCGAGCGAATTACCTCCGGTGGAGGCGTCACCGCTGCCCGTCCAAGTGGTTCCTTGGAAGTCGAT
>JANJTQ010000130.1 GCA_024711005.1 Opitutaceae bacterium
TTTTCGTTTTTGTCCCACTTGATCTCCACCGTCACCAATGACGCGAGGCGGCCGTCCGCGTCGGCGTTGAACTTTTTGACGGTGGTGAGGTAAACGCGGGGATCGGCTCCGTATTTGGCGGCGGCCTCTTCCTGGCCGTAGTCGAGCTTGTAGGTCTTGGGCCACTCCGGCCAGGGGTTGTCGGGGGTGCGCGCCAAGGCGGGCTTGGGCAGAATCTCGATCTGGGTGACGCTCTTGCAGCCGTGGCGCAGCGAGGTGCCGACGCAATCCGTGCCGGTGTCGCCACCGCCGATGACAATCACGTCCTTGTCCTTGGCGTTGATCGGCGAGGCGAAGCCATCGCCAGAGAGCACGGCCTTGGTACTGGCCGTGAGAAACTCCATCGCGAAGTGCACGCCGGGAAGGCTGCGGCCTTCGATCGGCAGGTCTCGCGGCTGGGTGGCGCCAGTGCAGACGACCGTCGCGTCGAATTGCTTGAGGAGATCGGCGGCGGGGAGATTTTCGCCGACCGCGGTGTTGCAGACAAAGGTAATACCCTCCTTCTGCATAAGCTGTATCCGGCGAAGCACGACCTCTTGCTTGTCCAGCTTCATGTTGGGGATGCCATACATGAGGAGGCCGCCGGGGCGGTCGGCGCGCTCGTAAACAGTAACCGTGTGGCCGGCGGCGTTGAGCTGGGCGGCGGCGGCGAGGCCCGCGGGACCGGAACCGATGACGGCGACTTTCTTGCCGGTGCGGACCTTGGGCGGTCGGGGCTGGATCCAGCCTTCGGACCAGCCGCGTTCGTCGATCGAGTACTCGATGTTCTTGATCGTGACGGGCGGGTTGTTGATGCCGAGCACGCAGGAGCCTTCGCACGGCGCGGGGCAGACGCGGCCGGTGAACTCCGGGAAGTTGTTCGTCTTGTGCAGGCGTTCGAGGGCGAGCTGCCAGTGTCCGCGGAAAACGAGGTCGTTGAACTCGGGGATGAGGTTGTGAACAGGGCAACCGGCGGCCATGCCGCTGATGAGCTTGCCGGTGTGGCAAAACGGGACGCCGCAATCCATGCAACGGGCACCCTGCTGGCGGAGTTGTTTCTCCTCCTGGTGCACGTGGAATTCCTTCCAGTCGCGCAAGCGTTCGAGCGGGGGGCGGTCGGCGGGGAGTTCCCGCATGTATTCAAGGAAGCCGGTGGGTTTGCCCATGGTGAAGAAAAGGACTGAAGGGTGGAAGGGCTGAAGGTGAGGAAGTTTTGAGTTGGCGTGGAGCGGTAAGGTTTCGGGAGGTTTGGATTCAGCCCTTCAGCCTTTCAGTTCTTCAGCCTTTTTCCGTTAGTTGCCGCCGACGCGGGAGAGGTCGCGGGCGTTTTCCTCGAAGGCGGACATGACGGCTTCGTCGCCGGTCAGGCCTTGGGCCTCTGCTTTTTCGATACAGGCGAGCATGCGTTTGTAGTCCTTCGGCATGATCTTGATGAATTTCGCGAGGCTCGCCTCCCAGTTGGCGAGGAGTTGCGCGGCCTTCGGACTGCCGGTGTAGCTCTGGTGCCGTTCGATCAGCGTGCGCAACGCGACGGCCTCCGCGGCGGTGTCGATCTTTTCGATCGCGACCATCTGGAGGTTGAGGTTGCGCTTGGCGTCTCCGTCGGGGTCGAGCAGGTAGGCGATACCGCCCGACATACCGGCGGCAAAATTGCGGCCGGTGTGTCCGAGGACGACGACGCGTCCGCCGGTCATGTATTCGCAACCGTGATCACCCACGGCCTCGACCACGGCGTCGACGCCGGAGTTGCGGACGGCGAAGCGTTCGCCGGCCATGCCGCCAACGTAGAGTTCGCCGGCGGTGGCGCCGTAGAGCGCGACGTTGCCGATGATGATGTTGTCCTCCGACTTGAAGGTCGACTCGGCGGGAGGGAAGACGATCAGTCGTCCGCCGGAGAGTCCCTTGCCCACGTAATCGTTGGCGTCGCCTTCGAGGCGGAACGTCATGCCGGGCGGCAGGAACGCGCCGAAGCTCTGGCCGGCGGAGCCTTTGAAGCGAAGGTCGATGGTGTCGGCCGGCAGGCCGGCGGAGCCCCATTTGCGGGTGACCTCGCTGCCGGTGATGGTGCCGACGACGCGGTGAATGTTGCGAATGGGAATCTCGGCGACGACCTTCTCGCGGTTCTCGATCGCGGGTTTGCAGAGATCGAGGAGGACGGTGAGGTCGAGCGATTTGTCGAGGCCGTGATCCTGGGGAATGAGGCACGAGCGACCGACTTCCGGCGCGGTGTCGGGCGAGTAAAGCAAGCTGGAGAAATCGAGCCCCTTGGCCTTCCAGTGGGTGATGGCTTGGCGCGGTTCGATGCGATCGGTGCGACCGACCATTTCGGCAACGGTGCGGAAGCCGAGTTTCGCCATGAGTTCACGGACCTCCTGGGCGATGAACGTCATGAAGTTCACGACGTGCTCAGGCTTGCCAGTGTATTTTGCCCGGAGACGCGGGTCTTGGGTGGCGACGCCGGTCGGGCAGGTGTTCAGATGGCAGACACGCATCATGATGCAGCCGGTTGCGACGAGCGGGGCGGTGGCGAAACCGAATTCCTCGGCGCCGAGCAGCGCGGCCATGATGACGTCGCGGCCGGTCTTGAGCTGACCGTCCGTCTCGACGGCGATGCGCGAGCGGAGGTTGTTCAAGACGAGAGTCTGGTGGGTTTCGGCAAGGCCGAGTTCCCACGGTAGACCAGCGTGCCAGATGGAGTTCTGCGGAGAAGCACCGGTGCCACCGTCGTGTCCGGAGATGAGGACGACATCGGCATGGGCCTTGGCAACGCCGGCGGCGATGGTGCCGACGCCGACCTCGGCGACGAGCTTCACGCTGATGCGGGCGCGACGGTTCGCGTTCTTCAGGTCGTGGATGAGCTCGGCGAGGTCCTCGATGGAATAGATGTCGTGGTGCGGAGGCGGCGAGATGAGGCCGACGCCGGCGGTGGTGTGACGGGTCTTGGCGACCCACGGATACACCTTGGTGCCGGGGAGCTGGCCGCCCTCGCCCGGCTTGGCGCCCTGGGCCATCTTGATCTGGATCTCGCGGGCGTTGACAAGGTATTCGCTGGTGACGCCGAAGCGGCCGGAGGCGACCTGCTTGATGGCGGAGTTCTTCGAGTCGCCGTTTTCCATCGGGAGGAAACGTGCGGGATCTTCGCCGCCCTCACCGGTGTTGGATTTGCCTCCGATGCGGTTCATCGCGATGGCAAGGGTTTCGTGGGCCTCCTGAGAGATGGAGCCATAGGACATCGCGCCGGTTTTGAAGCGGGCAAGGATGGCCTCGACGGGCTCGACTTCCTCGATCGGGATCGCGTCGGACGGCTTGAAATCAAGCAGGCCGCGCAATGTGCAGAGGTTCGTGGACTGGTCGTTGATGATCTGAGAATAGCTCTTGAAGACCTGATAGTCGCCCGTGCGCACGGCCTTCTGGAGGCGGTGAATGGATTCGGGGTTGAAGAGGTGGTATTCACCGTCGTCACGCCATTTGAACTGACCACCGGCCGGGAGCGGATCGCCGGCGGGCTTGCGATCGGAGAAAGCGTTGCGATGACGGATGAGCACCTCGCGGGCGACCACATCGAGACCGATGCCGCCGACACGAGACGGGGTCCATGTGAAGTAATGGTCGATGACGTCCTGGCGAAGGCCAACTGCTTCGAAGACCTGGGCGCCGCGATAACTCTGGATGGCGGTGATGCCCATCTTGGACATAACCTTGACGACACCCTTGGCGGTGGCCTTCACGAAATTCTTGCAGGCGGTCTTGTGATCGAGATTGGGCAGGAGACCTTCGTGGATAAGATCGTCGATGGTTTCGAAGGCGAGATACGGATTGATCGCGCTGACACCGTAGCCGATGAGGAGCGACATGTGGTGCACTTCGCGCGCTTCACCGGTTTCAAGAACAAGGCTGACGCGGGTGCGCAGGCCCTCACGAATCAGATAGTGGTGAAGGCCGGCGACGGCGAGGAGCGCGGGGATCGGCGCGAGGTCGCGCGTGACGCCGCGGTCGCTGAGGATGAGGATGTTGACGTCGTCGGTTTCGATGAGACGACGGGCCTCTTCGCAAAGTTCCTCCATCGCCTTGGCGAGACCGGCCTCGCCTCGAACGACAGGGAACAGGATCGGCAGCGTGTCCACCTTGAGGCTGGGCAGCTCCATGCGGCGGATCTTGGCGAATTCCTCGTTGGTGAGGATCGGCCAATCGAGTTCGACGCGACGGCAGGCGGAAGCGGAAGGACGGAGGAGGTTGCCCTCGGACCCCAGACGGGTCTCGGCGGACGTGAGCAATTCCTCGCGGATGCAGTCGATGGGCGGGTTGGTGACCTGCGCGAACAGCTGCTTGAAATAATCGTAGAGGAGACGGGGCTTGTTGGAGAGGACGGCGAGCGGGGTGTCGTTACCCATCGACCCAACGCCCTCGACGCCGTCGCGGGCCATGGGAACGAGCACGGTGCGTTCGTCCTCGTGGGTGTAACCAAAGGCGAGCTGGCGGTGCTGCAAGGTGTCGCGATCGGGCTGCGGAAGCTTGGGCGGTTCGGGCAGGTCCTTGAGGTGGACGAGATGTTCGTCGAGCCACTGCCGGTAAGGGCGCTCGTTGGCGAGCTGGCGCTTGATCTCCTCGTCAGGGATGATACGACCCTGTTCGGTATCCACGAGGAACATACGCCCCGGCTGCAGGCGGCCTTTTTCAACGATGTCGGCGGGAGGCACGTCGAGCACGCCGGCCTCGGACGCCATGATGCACAGGCCCTGCTTGGTGACGTAGTAGCGGCAAGGGCGGAGGCCGTTGCGGTCGAGCACGGTGCCGATGACTTTGCCGTCGGTGAAGCACATGGCCGCGGGACCGTCCCACGGTTCCATGAGGCACGCGTGGTATTGGTAGAAGGCCTTGCGGGTGTCGTCCATGGTCACGTGGTTGGACCAGGCCTCGGGGATCATCATCATAACCGCATGCGGAAGGGAGCGGCCGGAGAGATAGAGAAGTTCGAGGGTGTTATCGAACATCGCCGAGTCGCTGCCGTTGGTGTTGATGATCGGCAGGACCTTCTTGATGTCCTCGCCAAAGGCGTCGGACTCGAAAAGCGATTCGCGGGCGTGCATCCAATTGATGTTGCCGCGGAGGGTGTTGATTTCGCCGTTATGGGCGACAAAGCGATACGGGTGCGCGCGATCCCAGCTCGGAAAGGTGTTGGTGCTGAAGCGAGAATGAACCAACGCGATCGCGGTGGTCATCGACGGATCACGCAGATCGGGGAAATAATCCGCGAGCTGCGTGGTGAGCAGCATGCCTTTGTAGACGAGGGTGCGGGCCGAGAGGCTCGGCAGGTACCAGACATCGGCGCCGTCAAGGCCATCGGCGCGGATCTCGGAGGTGGCGCGCTTGCGGATCACGTAGAGCTTGCGCTCGAAAGCGAGGTCGTCGGTCACGTTCGCAGGACGGCCAATGAAAATCTGCCGGATGTAGGGCTCACTGGACTTGGCGGTCTCGCCAAGGGAGGCGTTGTTGGTCGGCACGGTGCGCCAACCGAGGAAGGTCTGGCCTTCGCTCTGGATGATCTGAACGAATTTCTCCTCAAGGCGCCGACGCTGGCCGGCGTGACGCGGAAGGAAAACCAGTCCGGTGCCATAGTGACCGGCGGCGGGGAGGCTGATGCGGGCCTTTTTGCAGGCCTCGACCAGGAAGGCGTGCGGCACCTGCATGAGGATGCCCGCCCCATCACCCGTATTCGGCTCGCTGCCGGCGGCGCCGCGATGGTCGAGATTCTCCAGAACCTGGATGCCCTGTTCGAGGATCTGGTGGGACGCGCGGCCCTTCATGTCGACCACGAAGCCGACGCCGCAGGCATCGTGTTCAAACCACGGGTCGTAGAGACCTTGTTTGGCCGGACGACCGGTGCGGAAAGGTTGGGCGGCGATGGAGTTACCGGACAGGGCGCTGGAGGAAGGGCTCGGGAGGTTCACGTAAAAGGAAGGATGCTAAACGGGGCGAAAACGGACAACCAAGGGACTTATCGGCAGAGGTGGCGATTATTAGCAGGGTCTATCGGGCTGATTACAGATACAAAAAAGCCGGCTTCGCCAAGGCGAAGCCGGCTGGCGGAAGAGGGTTAGAAGAAACGCACGGTTTTAGTCGCCATCTTGGCGTGCTCGTCGTCGGAACATCCTGCGTTGGTGGGGCCTTCGACGGGACGGTCCGTGGGCTTAACCAAATCGTTGGAAAGAAGGTAATTTTCGACTTCTTCGCCGGAGATGTCGGCCAGCATCACGCCGTCGATCTCAACACAGGGAGACAGGGGCTGGCCGGACTTCTGGACCATCTCCGCGTAGTTCTCGCGATTGTTGATGATATCAATGTCCTCAAACTGCAGGCTGTATTTGCGCATGATGGTGCGGACACCATTGGACCAGCCACAGGACGGCTTGAGATAAGCTTTGATTTTCATGCGTTGAAGGAAATGGAGAGCAAAAAACGAGGCAACCTTGAGAATGGGTTTATCGACGATCAAGCGAAAGGTTGGGTCTTTTCGCGGATTCTGAAGGTCGGGGAGGAGTTTTTACGGGTGTTCGTGTTGTACGATTGCAACGTCCCGCCGCCCGGCTCAACTGGCGGGCGCGCGTTTTTTCGCCTCCATGAAAACCATCCTTTTGCTGGTCGCCTCGAATGTCTTTATGACGCTGGCTTGGTACGGGCATTTGAAGATCAAGTTCTTCGAGGGAAAATCCATGTTCTGGATCATCCTCTTCGCTTGGGGCGTCGCGTTCTTTGAGTATTGCCTGATGGTCCCGGCCAACCGCGCCGGTTATCTCAGCGGCACGTTCACCGGCTACCAACTTAAGATCCTTCAGGAATGCATCACGCTCGGCGTGTTCGTGGTGTTCGCCTGGGTGGTCCTGAAGGAAAAGCTCACCTGGAATTACCTCGTGAGCTTCGCATTCCTGGTCGGCGCGATCTATTTCGCAACCGCCTTCAAAACCGGCGCCCGCGTGCCCGGCGGCCATTGAGTCCCCTGCACCGTCCACGCTTGATCCACGTAAAAATCACCGCCGTCACCACGCTTGGCTTGCTTCTCTTTGCGCGCCCGCTTCACGTTGCCCGCCTTTGCAGCGGGGCGGTTGCCCCGCTTCCTCAACCATAAAATACACCTGTCAGCTCCTCTCGCATCATGTCCAAAGCCGCTCCCGCCAAGACCGCCGCCGCCTCATCCGCACTCGTTACCCCGGACGCCGCCGCCCGCAAAAACGTCGAACTCGCGCTCAGCTCGATCACCAAGCAGTTCGGCGAAGGGTCGATCATGCGTCTTGGCGACAACAACAAGCTCGCGGTCGAGACGGTCTCGACCGGCTCCCTCGCCATCGACCTCACTCTCGGCGGCGGCGGACTCCCCCGCGGTCGTATCATCGAAATTTACGGACCGGAGTCCTCCGGCAAAACCACCTTCTGTTTGAGCGTCATCGCCGAGGCCCAGCGCCGTGGCGGTCTCGCCGCCTTCATCGACGTCGAACACGCGCTCGATCCCAAATACGCGCGCGTCGTCGGCGTGAAGATCGACGACCTTCTCGTTTCCCAGCCCGACTCCGGCGAAGACGCGCTCAACATCGCCGAGACGCTCATCCGTTCGAACGCGATCGACGTCATCGTCATCGACTCCGTCGCCGCCCTCATCACCAAGGCCGAACTCGACGGCCAGATGGGCGACATGACCATGGGCAGCCAGGCCCGCCTGATGTCGCAGGCCATGCGCCGTCTCACCGCCGTCGTCAGCAAGACGAAGTGCATCTGCATCTTCACGAATCAGATTCGCGAAAAGATCGGTGTCATGTTCGGCAGCCCCGAGACCACCTCGGGCGGCCGCGCCCTGAAGTTCTTCTCCTCGATCCGCATCGACATCCGTCGCAAGGACCAGATCAAGACCCCCGACGGCAAGGTGATTGGCAACCGCACCAAGCTCAAGGTCGTCAAAAACAAAATCGCCCCGCCCTTCACCGAGTGCGAATTCGATATCATGTACAACGAGGGAATCTCCGCCTCCGGCTCCATCATCGACCTCGGTATCGAGCATAAGATTCTGGAGAAAAAAGGATCTTGGATTTCCTATCAGGGCGATCTCATCGGCCAGGGCCGTGACGCCGCCAAACAGGCCGTGCGTGAGAAGCCCGAACTCGCCGCCAAACTCACCAAGGCGATCTTGGAAAAGGTCACCGTGACCGGCGGCACGTCCGTCACCGGCTCCGAGCCCGTCGAATAAACGACGCCCCAATGCCAACGTCGCTCAACCCCGGGAGAATCAACACTCCCGGGGTTTTTATTGGTTCCCTCGTCCCGCTTCATCCTCACTCTTCGAATCCATGACCACACTCCGCCGTTCCGTTCTCACGAGCGTAAGCGCCCTGACTCTCACCTCCTCGCTCCTGTTGTCCACCGGCTGCAAGCCCAAGCCCCATGATCATGCCAGCCACGGCGCCGCACCGTTCACGGCACAGCTGACCGAAATCGAGGGCGTGCAAGCGGTCTATACGCTTCGTCATCCGAAACTCATCTTGGGCGATCTCGATAAACTCATGGCCGAAGTGCCGGAGACTTCGCTGGCACGCATGTTCCTGGGACAGCTCACCCCGTACGGATACCCCGAGTTTTCCGAGATCGCCGCCGGCTCCAACATCGGCGTCGCCATGCTGGATCTCACCGCCGAAGAACTCGAAACGAACAAGCCCACCTTGGTCGCCTTCGCCAAGCTCAAGGAAGGCGGCAAAATCTGGACCGCGCTGACCGAAAGCCGCCTCGCCCTCGAAAAACGCGGTGAGTGGACGTGGATCGCCCAAGACGCGGCCTCCTTTGCAAAAATCAAAGCGCCCGCCGCAGTCACCGCGCACATCGACCAGCCGCAAACCGATGAGGTGCGCGTCTGGGGCCGCGTGTCCCCCGCCCTGCTCGACACCGCCAAAACCGCTCTCTTCGCCAAGCTCGAAACCGCGCTGGCCGCCCGCACTCCCGCCGAGCAAAAAGCCGCCGTCGCCTACGCCGACGTTCTCTGGAGCTACCTCGGCCAGATTCACTCCGCGGGAGGTTTCCTCGATCTGAACGATCAAGGCGTCGCCATCGGCTACTTCGCGCAATTCCTGCCGGAAAGCGCCACCGGCATCCTCTTCCGCAACGCTCCCGGCCCCGCTCCTAAAATCGCCAAATCGGTGCCCGCCGATGGCCTCGTGAGCGTCATCATGCGCCAGAACATTCCCGCGCAGACCGAGTTCGTCAACGGGCTCCTCGACGCGTTGATCGCCGTGGATTATCCCGCGGGGTCAAAAGCGCTCCAGGCGGCCAAGACCGGCTATCTCGCGCTCACCAAAGGCAGCGATGGTGGTGCGGTGATGACCATGAGTATGACAATGCCCAAAGGTAACGAGGTCCCCGAGGTGACGATGCTCGGCGTCAACTCTGGCAGCTTCACCGAAGCGGATGTTCTTACGGGTTATAAGACCACCCTCGATCTCTCGCAGAAGTTCACGAACGCAATGCTCACGGGTGCTTCATCGCTGACGTCCGATACGCCCATGCCGACGGTGACCCTGCGGTTGATCGAAAACGCGCTGACCATCGACGGCACGCGTTTTGGATCCGTCGTCACGACCACCAAAGAAGACGGTCCGGACGGCAAGACCTCAACGACCACCCAATACTTCGGCGTCGTCGGAGGAAATCTGGTGTACGGCACCAGCGAAGCCGCCTTGCGTGAAAAACTTCCCGCAATCGCCGCCAAGCGCGATGTCGCCAATCCCGTTAAACTCACCTTCGTGAACGATGAGTTGCTGGTCGGCGCACTCCACGGCGAGAAGCTCGTGGACATGGTTTCGGCCGCCGCGCAGGTCAATCTCGCCGATGCCGACATCCAGGCTCAGATTGAAACGCTTAAACAGGGATACAGCGCCGCCGATCCGGTCAGAATGACTTGGGCCGGAAGTCAGGCGAAGGCTGCCGTGACGATCACGATTCCCTACAAGTTTATCTCGCAAAGCGTGCGCCTCGGACAATTCGCAGGGGCCAACAAACCCAAGGAGTCGGCTCCCGCGCCGGTGGCACCGACCGCCGCATTGCAGGCTGAATAAACCCGTCCCTTTCGAATCCTCCCGCCCCGCCGCGCTTCCCGCCGGCGGGTTTTTTGTGTCCGTAGTGCCAACGCCCCGTCGACGCGGCCATCTTTGCATTCGAAACCATCGGCCGGCTTGCTTGACTGTCACCTCCGTGAACCCGCCCGACACCACGTCCACCGCCGGTCAACCCGCATCCGCCGAGGCCGTCTTCCGCGTTCGCAACCTTGGCAAGGTCTACGGCTCCGGGCACGCCGCCGTGCGCGCGCTGGCCGGCGTCGACCTGGATTTTTGCGCAGGCGAACTCGTCGTCCTGCTCGGTGCTTCCGGCTCGGGCAAATCCACCTTGCTCAATCTTCTCGGCGGCCTCGACTCGCCCACCGAAGGCGACCTCCACTACCGCGGATGGAATCTGGGGCATGCCGATGAAAGCTCGCTCACGCGTTATCGCCGCGACGCCGTCGGCTTTGTTTTCCAATTCTACAATCTCATCCCCAGTCTCACCGCGCGCGAGAACGTCGCGTTGATCACCGAGATTGCGCGCAACCCCATGCCGCCCGAGGAAGCCCTGGCAATGGTCGGCCTCACTCCCCGCGCCGACCACTTCCCCGCGCAACTCTCCGGCGGCGAACAACAGCGCGTGGCCATCGCCCGCGCGATCGCGAAGCGTCCGGAGGTTCTCCTGTGCGATGAACCGACCGGAGCGCTCGACGTGCACACCGGCATCACCGTGCTCGAAGCCATCCAACGAATCAACCGGGAGCTCGGCACGCTCACCGTGGTCATTACCCACAACGCCGTCATCGCCGAAATGGCCGACCGGGTTTTCACCCTCTCCGACGGACGTATCCAGAAATCGGGCACAAACACCCGGCGCCGTTCCGTGAGTGAGCTGACCTGGTGACGCAGACCATGAGCCTTCTCGATCTTAAGCTCCTGCGCGATCTGCGCGCGCTCAAGTCACAGGCCCTCGCCGTGGCGCTGGTCATGGCATGCGGTCTCGCGATGATGATCATGACGCGCAGCCTGATCCTGTCCCTGGATACGGCGCGCACCGGTTACTACGAACGTCACCGTTTCGCCGAGGTGTTCTCCTCGCTCAAGCGCGCCCCCAAATCCGTCGTCGCCCAGATCGCCGCCATTCCCGGAGTGGCGGCGGTCGAAGCCTCCGTCGCCATGCAGGTCACGCTGGACATCCCGGGAATGGTCGAGCCCGCCACCGGCCTGATCAACACCCTGCCCGAACGTCGCGCGCCCGTGCTCAACCGGCCTTATTTGCGCACCGGACGTCTGCTCGGCTCCGGCGGACGCAACGAGGCGCTCGTCAGCGAAGTGTTTTCCGACGCGCATAAGCTGCGACCCGGCGACTCCGTCTCCGCCATCCTCAACGGCCGCAAGACCGAGTTGCGTATCGTCGGCATCGTTTTGTCCCCGCAGTTTGTCTTCGAAGCCGCGCCCGGCGCCGCTTTGCCGGACAACCGAAGCTTCGGCTTCTTCTGGATGCGCGAAGAGGAACTCGCCGAGGCGTTCAGCCTGGAAGGCGCGTTCAACACGGTCGCGCTCATCCTCGCCCCCGGGGCAAGCGAGCGCGGAGTCATCGCCGCGGTTGACCGTGTGCTCGAACCCTACGGCGGACTCGGCGCGCACGGACGCAAAGACCACCCTTCCGACGTGCGCGTGACCGATGAGATCCGTGTGTTGCGGGGACTCTCCTTCGGTTTCCCGCTCGTCTTCCTGAGCGTCGCCGCGTTCATGACCAACGCGGTCATGAGCCGGCAAATCGCCCTGCAGCGCGAGCAGATCGCCATCCTCAAGGCATTTGGTTTTACCAACCGTCAAATCGGAGCGCACTTCGTCAAGTTCGCGTTGGTGATCGTCGCGGTCGGCACCGTTACCGGGGTGATCGGCGGCGCACTCCTCGGGAACAAGCTCGTGGAAATGTATCATATCTTTTTCCGCTTTCCCGCGCTCGACTTCAAACTCGCGACCGGCGCGTTGCTCGCCGCGGTTCTAGCCAGCTCGGCCGCCGCCCTCGTTGGCGTGATAGGCGCGGTGCGCCGCGTGGCCGCGCTCTCCCCGGCCGAGGCGATGCGACCCGAACCACCCGCAAGTTTTCGCCCCGCGTTCTTCGAGCGCATCGGTATCGCCCGCTGGTTCGGCGTCTCGTTTCGGATGTCGCTACGCAACATCGAGCGCAAACCCGTGCATGCCGTGCTCACCTGCGCCGCGCTCGCGCTCGCGACCGGAATTCTCGTCATCCCCAATTCGTTTCGTGACGGCATCAATCACATCCTTAATTTTCAGTGGGACGTCTCGCAGCGGCAGACCGTGACGTTGTCGTTGGTCGAGCCCGGGCCGCTGCGGGCACTCGCCGACTTTCGCGCGCTGCCAGGAGTTGTTCATGCCGAACCCTTCCGCTCCGTGCCCGTCGAATTGCGCGCGGGCAATCGCACGCGCCGCCTTGGCGTCTCTGGCATTCCCTCTGGCTCACATCTCGCCCGCGTGATCGACGCGAACGATCGCCGCATCCTCCTGCCGCCTCATGGCGTCGTCCTGTCGAAGGCGCTTGGCGACAACCTCGAGCTAAAGCCCGGCGATACCGTGATCTTGCGAGTGCTTGAAGGCAAACGTCCCGAGCGCAGCGTCCCCGTCGCCGCGCTGGCCGAGGATTTCGCCGGCATCGCCGCCTACATGGACATGGAGGCGCTCAATCGGCTGCTCGGTGAGGGCGACCGCATCAACGGAGCGCGCATGACGGTCGCAGGAGGCAGTTGGAACGAGTTTCTGGCCGCCGTAAAAAACACCCCGCAGTCCGCCGGAGTGGTCATCAAGGAGGCGGTGCGCGCAAGTTTTCGCCGCACGACGGCCGAGAGCATCGGGCTCATCCAGATGATCTATCTCACCTTCGCGACCGCCGTGGCCTTTGGCATCGTCTACAATAGCGCTCGCATATCGCTCTCCGAACGCGCCCGGGAACTCGCCACGTTGCGCGTGCTGGGTTTCACCCGCGGCGAGGTGGGCTCCGTGCTCGTGGGTGAACTCGTCATTCTCACGATCATCGCCCTCCCCGCGGGACTTGTGCTCGGCTCATTCATGGCCAAGGCCATTCTTGTCAGCGTAAACACCGAGACCGTCCGCCTGCCGTTGATCCTCACCCCGGCCAACTACGCTTTTGCCGTCCTGGTCGTTGCCGTGGCGACGGCACTTTCGGCCGCGCTGGCGTGCCGAAAGCTCAATCAACTCGATCTGGTCGGCGCGCTTAAAGCCGTCGATTGAAGAGAACGAATCGTATTCATTGTATAGTTACACGTCATGACGAAGACTCCAGACATCACTCCCTTTGACGGCAACGCCGCGCCAGCCCCGCGGCGTCGGAGATGGCTTCCGATCACCGGCGTGGTCCTGCTGGTCACGCTGATCGTCATCGGTCTGTGGCCACGTCCGTTGCCGGTCGAACAGGCGGTCGCCGCGCGCGGGCCGTTGCTTGTCACGGTTGACGAGGAGGGACAGACACGCGTTCGAAATCGTTATGTGATTGCCAGTCCCGCCGGCGGACACCTGCGGCGCATCGAGTGGAAAGCCGGCGCAGTCGTCGAGGCGGGCGTGACCGTTCTCGGCGTGCTGGAGACCGGTGGAGCAGACCTGCTCGATGCGCGCAGTCTCGCCCAAGCCCAAGCTCGTGTGCGGGGCGCGGAGAACGCGCGTGAACAAGCGAGCGCGCGTCATGCGCTCGCGATCGCCACGCTCGATCAGGCGCGAACGGAACTGAAACGAGCGCAGACGCTGTCCGAGCAAAACATTATCAGTCATCAGGAGCTGGAGCTCGCGCTCACGAACGAACGAATCGCCGCGCAGGAAGAACGAGCCACGGGCTTTGGGCTGAAAGTGGCCGACTATGAGTTGGAACAGGCGCAGGCGGTTCTCGTCCGTTCGGAACCGAGCGACGGCAAGGAGAGCGAGTCGATGAAGATTTTCTCGCCGGTGAACGGACGCGTGTTGCGAGTGATGCAGGAAAGCGCGCGCACCGTGCCGGCCGGCACGCCGCTGCTGGAGGTGGGCGATCCGACGGATCTGGAAGTGCGCATCGAAGTACTCTCGCGCGACGGTGTGGCGATCACCCCGGGCGCGCGTGTGCTGCTGGAACAATGGGGAGGCGAAAAGCCGCTCGATGCACGCGTGCGTTTGGTGGAACCCTCGGCGTTTACCAAAATCTCCGCCCTCGGCGTGGAAGAGCAGCGCGTTTACGTGATAGCCGATTTCGTGGACCCGGTCGCGGTGCGTCCCACACTGGGTGATGGCTATCGCGTGGAGGCACGCATCGTGCGTTGGTCCGCCGACAATGTGTTGCGCGTGCCGGCGGGTGCATTGTTTCAGCGCGAAGGCGCCTGGCAGACATTCGTGATTGAAGGCAGCCACGCAAAACTACGCGGCGTCACGACGGGTCAATCGAACGGTATCGAGACTGAGATCACCGGCGGACTGGCGGAAGGCGAGCGGGTCATCATTTATCCCGGTGACCGCGTCGCCGACGGCTCGCGCGTGCGTGGACTGGAAGTGGAGAAGTAGTCCAGGTCAGGAAGGGCGTAGCCCATCGCGCTCATTCGCGCCTCTTTATTTTTGCGCTTTGTCGTGTCGCCGCTTTCCGTGGGCGGCATGTCCCGACCGACCGACACCATCGCCGCCCTCGCCACGCCCGTGGGTACCTCCGCCATCGCGGTTGTGCGTGTCAGCGGCCCGGATTGTATGGAACTGGCGAAAGCGATTTTCGGTGGCCCCCCCCTGCCCCCGCGCATTGCCCGCCATTCGGACTACCGGGATGTCAATGGGTGCCTTTTGGACGACGTTCTGGTGACGTTTTTTCACGGGCCCCGCTCTTACACCGGTGAAGATTCGCTGGAAATCGCCTCTCACGGAAATCCATTTATAGCACAATCGATTCTAACAGATCTACTTGCGAGAGGATGCCGAGCGGCCGAAGCGGGGGAGTTTACCCGGCGGGCATTTCTCGGAGGAAAAATGGATCTCCCTCAAGCCGAGGCGGTTATGGATTTGATCCACGCTCGCAGCGAACGAGCCCTCGCTGCCGCCAATCAACAGCTGCGCGGCAGCCTCGGCCGGCATCTGGGAGACCTGACCGAAGGACTGCTACTCGTGCTCGCCCGGGTTGAGGCCTACATCGACTTCCCCGACGAAGACCTGCCGGCCGAAGATCGCCGGATCGTTTTGGATGAATTGAGCCGTGTTCTACATGGAACATCCCGCCTGCTGGCTACCCACCACTATGGCGAACTCCTCCGTGATGGCATTAAAACAGTGATCATCGGCGAGCCCAATGCCGGCAAGAGCAGCCTGCTCAATCGACTCGTCGGCCGGGATCGCGCCTTGGTGAGCGCCGAGCCGGGCACCACACGGGACTTCATTGAGGAACGAATTATCCTTGGGCCGCACTGCCTGCGTCTGATCGATACCGCGGGACTGAATCCCACTCCCGCCGCGCTTGAGCGGCTTGGCATGGACAAGACCCTTGAACGAGCCGCCGAAGCAGACCTCTTCCTCTGGGTGCTCGACGCCACCCGGCCGCTCCCCACCCTCCCCAACTCGGTCACGGGCCGCCTCACGCCCAGCAATACCATCGTGCTCTTCAACAAGGTCGACCTGCTGACGCCCGGGAATGCCCACGCCCCCCTACCCTCGCCCACGTTGCCTACGTTACAGATCTCTGCTCTCACGGGCGACGGTTTGACGGAGCTCACGGATTCGGTCGTGCGCCTGGCAGACGCCTTCCGTCAGGGTCAAGGCGACGAAATCATCGCGATCAACTCCCGCCATGCCGACGCACTCCGGCGCGCTCGCGAATGCCTGGAAACCGCCCGTCAAAAGGTCGCTGAAAACGGTGCCGTCGAACTCCTAGCCAGCGATCTGCGCGGTGCGTTGGACGCATTCGGCGAAATTGCCGGAAAAATCGACAACGAGCGCATGCTCGACCACCTCTTCAAGACCTTCTGCATTGGCAAGTGACGAAGGTGTCAGCCGGCTTTTTTATTCTGCATTCATTGTATCGTTCATGGGCCAGTTCATGCAGCGCCAGCGCTTGGCCATCCGCCGATGCCGTCTTACTTGTGCCCATTAGTGTTCATTAGTTGTTAACCCGATTCCCGTTTTTGTTCGTCACATGATTTATAACCAAGCCCCTTTTGACGTAATCGTCTGTGGTGCCGGCCACGCCGGCTGCGAAGCCGCATTGGCCGCCGCTCGAATGGGTGCCTCCACCCTGCTGCTCACCGGGAATATCGATACGATCGCCCAGATGAGCTGCAATCCCGCGATCGGGGGCCAAGCCAAGGGCCAAATGGTGCGTGAGATCGATGCGCTGGGCGGTGAAATGGCGATAAACACGGACCTCACCGCAATTCAGTTCCGGCTGCTGAACGAGTCCAAGGGCCCCGCCGTCCAATCTCCCCGCGCCCAGTGCGATAAAAAAGCCTATCAATTCCGGCTAAAACACACGCTGGAGCTCCAACCCAACCTTCAGGTATTCCAAGCGACCGTCACAGGCCTCGTTTTCACCGGCCAAAAAGTCACCGGCGTCCGCACCAATCTCGACATCGAGTTCTCCGGCACGACGGTCGTCGTGACCACCGGCACCTTTCTGCGCGGATTGATGCATATTGGGCAGAACAAGAATGAAGGCGGCCGAATGGGCGATTTTAGCGCCAAAACCCTCTCCGCCAGCTTCCTCGAGGCCGGAATCGAGCTCCGCCGGCTGAAAACCGGCACCCCGCCCCGCCTTCTGGGCCGCAGCTTGGACTTTTCGAAGATGGAAGAGCAACGCGGAGACACCTCCCCGACCCGCTTTGCGTTCTATGACAGCCGGGACCCCGAGGACCTGTTCCACGTGGAACACACCGGCGAACAGCGCATCGGCTGGCATCACGCCACCAACCAGGTCTCGTGCTGGATGACCCATACCACCGCCGAGACGGCACGGCTCGTGCGGGAAAACCTCCATAAATCCGCGATGTATTCCGGCGAAATCGAGGGCGTTGGCCCGCGTTACTGCCCAAGTATCGAGGATAAATTCGTCCGTTTCGCCGATAAGCCCCGACATTTATTGTTTTTGGAGCCCGAAGGGCGCTCCACCAACGAATATTATGTGAATGGCCTATCCACTTCGCTGCCGTTCGACATCCAAGTCAAAATGGTCCACAGCGTGCCGGGACTCGAAAAAGCCCAGCTGTTACGCCCAGCCTATGCCGTGGAGTACGATTTCGCTCCGCCCACCCAGCTTTTCCCGTCACTGGAATCCAAGAAAGTCGAAAACCTCTTTTTTGCCGGACAAATCAACGGCACCTCGGGCTATGAAGAAGCCGCCTCCCAAGGCCTGTTGGCCGGTGTCAATGCAGTGAACAAGGTCCGTGGCGAGCCTCCGCTCATCATCGGACGTCACGAGGGCTATATCGGCGTATTGATCGACGATCTCGTCACCAAGGGCACGAATGAACCGTACCGTATGTTCACCAGCCGGGCCGAATATCGACTACTATTCAATCATGGGAGCGCGGAACTCCGCTTGCTCCATCACGCCAAGGCCCATGGGCTGGTTTCGCCAAGTCGGCTGGCACGGATGGAGGAATCGAAGCGTCAGATCGAACATTGGATCGGTTTTCTGGAGAATCATAAAGCCCCGGCAGGGCAGGGGACTTTCGGCGATGCCATCCGCCGCGCCGTCACCGGCACGAACTCGACGCATGTAATGCCGGTGCTGCCCGCGGAATTCATCACGCAACCCGAAGCCCTGCGGCAGGAGGTCCTTTATCGAGTCAGCCACAGCGGTTATTTATCACGCGAGCAGCGCCAGATAGATAAGCTTAGTGAAATCGAAAAAATAAAGATCCCTCCGCACATCGACTTCCTGCAGGTGCGCGGCTTGCGAAAGGAAAGCGCCCTCAAGCTCTCCGAAATCAGGCCATATACGTTGGGCCAAGCCAGTCGCATCAGCGGGGTTAACCCGGCCGACATTAGCGTACTGATGGTACTGATCGAGGCGAGCAGGGGAGGGCGCGCGGACGCGTAATCACCGTGACATCAAGCACACCGTGGGTCGCGAGCAACTTTTGTAACATTTGTGAAACGCGCCGGAATTTCACTGGGAGCGATGCCTGGCGTCCGTTAGGTTGACCTCGTTATGGCAGACAACCAATCGAAGAAAATCCTCGTGGTGGACGACGAGCCAGACGTGACCGAGCTCGTCGCGTATCACCTCAAGGCCAAGGGCTTTCAGGTGGAGGTCGTTAATGATCCCAATGAAAGCATCAGCGTCGCCCGCTCATTTCTTCCCGACCTTGTCATCTTGGATGTGATGATGCCCGACCTTAGCGGAATCCAGATTTGTCGAATGCTCCGCGCCGATCCCAAGCTCAAAAAAGTCCCGGTTATCTTCCTCACAGCCAAGGCGGAAGAAGCAGATCGTGTGCAGGGTTTTGAGACCGGTGCGGACGATTACATATGTAAGCCGTTTAGCACAAAGGAGTTAACGCTGCGGATACAGACCATCCTACGTCGTC
>JANJTQ010000155.1 GCA_024711005.1 Opitutaceae bacterium
ACCGCGCTCGGTTCCATGCCCGGCAATCTGGATCTCTTCAAGATGCTCCCCATGATCGACGAACGCTGTGCGTTGCTCATGGAGGAGTTCGCCGAAGAATTCCTCACCCACGTCAACCCCTACACCGGCCTCGCCTATGGCAACGACCCCCAGGTGATCTCGTTGGAGTTCATGAACGAGCACTCCTCCGAATACGCCATCGTCGCGGGCAACAAATTTCAAAGCACCTCGTATCCGGCGGTCTCCTACTGGACCACCGCCCTGCAAAACCAGTGGAACGCCTATGCCACCGCGCATGGCGTTGCGACCTGCGACATCTATGCCCCGTCCACCACGGCGCAGAAGCTCGCGCGCGGCGATTTTCTGCGCGGCCTCGATGCGGCGTATTTCAACCGCATGAAAAGCCACGTGAACGGACTCAGCTGCCAGAAACCCGTCATGCTCTCCAATCTCTGGCGCGGAGAAGCCTTTCAAAAACAGCAGGAGCAGCTCTCCGACCTCATCGAAGACCACTCTTACGGCGACCCGTTTGTCCCTCGGGCCGCGGATGATATCTTCAACATGACCAGCCGCTCCACCCCGACGGGCAAGCCTTACATTATCGGCGAACTGAATCAGTCCACCAACACGTCATCCATCACCGCCAACTCCCGCTACCGGACCACGCTTCCGGTGGCGGCGGCCGTTTATGGGACCTTCAACGACTGGAGCGGAGTCGTTTGGTACGCCTGGTCGCATGGCGACTCCAAAACCGGCTCCGACGGCTGGGCGACCGTCGAAGAACGCACGCCCGCCTCCACCTCCGACCGCATCGGCCAGATCCAATGCGACGGCATGATGCTCGATCACATGCGCACCACCGGAATCATTTTTCGCCGCGGCCTCGTCATTCCCAGTTACTCCCCGAAAACCCTTTACGCCGACGATCCCCTGGGCACCACCGGCTACACCGGCCTGATGTCGCCCAAATACCAGTTCGTGCCCGGCTGGCAGTCGGTTCACGCGATCCGCCGCGCCTTCGGCACCGTGCCCTCATCGCAGCCGACCGCCTTTTGGATGACCACCACTCCGGTCAGCCCGCTCGTCTCGGACACCGGTCAGATCAGCAAGGACACCGTGCGTCAGCAGCTCACGCTCAGCACCGCGCATGCCGAGGCCTTCAGCGGAAACGTCGACACGCTCGCACCGGCCGGCCTGACCCGCATCGGCTTGGTGAGCACCAGCGGTTTCGCCACCGTCGTGCTCACGGCCGACGACGGAAAGCCTCTTTCGTCCAGCGCGGAGCTCGTCATCAGCCGCACCTACCTCGACAGCTCCGGAGTCGAACGCGTCAATCAGTCGACCACGGTCGCCGGTCTGAAGGCTCCGGCTTACAACTTTGTGTGGCACTTCAAGACGACCCGTCCCCGCGGTGGCCCCGGCACCTATCAAGTCCTCACCCCCTCCGGCGGCGTGCTCACGCTCCCCTCGACCGATTGGCACGAGGGCGAACTCAAATACGCGCAACTTGGAACGCTCTGACGACCACCCCAACCGTCGAAAGCCTCGAATCGATCCTCCGTAAAATTCCGCATTCGGTGCACAAGTATGTTCCGGCCGGAACACACTTGTGCACCAGCTCGATCAACGTACACGCCTGAAATCGGCGAAAGTTCTCCAAACGATCACTCGGTCGCCCTCGGTTCGGAACGGCGGAAGATCGTGCAACGCCTCCACTCGGCACGTGGCATCAATTCCCTACGTTAAATCGCGGCGTGATGCACAACTATGTTCCGGCCGGAACATAGTTGTGCATCACCCGAATCACTGCGTCCGTCTCAGGTCGGCGGCCAGCGTGCACAGCAGGTCGATGCGCTGAGACCAGCATTTTCGCCCTGCGTAGCCGGCCGGCAGCAATGGCTCCGGCAAAAACGGATCGGCCTCCACCGCAGAAGCCCAGGCCAAACGCTCGCGCTGCGCCCAATGCCTCACCGCCTTCCATGTCGTCTCGCCTCCCGACCGAATACGTGGAGCCTGTCCCGCCACCTTTGCCCAGGCATCGTAGCGTTGCTGCACCGCGCCGAAGGCCCACGCTCCGCTCACCAGGTCCTGATCCGACTCGCCTCCCGCCGGTCTACCCTCAAAGAGCGTCAACGACTCAACGTCGACGCGTGCCCCGGCAAACTTCCCTGCGTGAACATCAAACGAGTCAGGCGATAACCATACACTGTTCTGGAGGTAACCGAATTTCAGGTCCTTGAGCACCCGCCTTAGTTTCACCCGTTGCCTGTTCAGGTTCTCCGGCAGGTCAAACATCACCAACCGCCACCGCCCGTCCCAAGGACGCCCCCACGCCGCCACCGGATCAACGCCGCCCAGCGCGACAATCCTGCCGGTTTCCGTGAGCTTGCAGACACGTTCGTCCGGGGCCGTTTCCTTATCGGCCGCCTGCCTTTCGAGAAACTGTTCGCGCTCCAGAATCTGCAGACGGCGCCCCAAGCCGTTCCGAAACGCCCATTGCTCGAACGAGCCGGTCATGTTGCTCAACGTGGGACGCATCAGCGTGTCCGCGCTCCACATCAAAAAATAGAGAAACTCCTCCGTGCTGGCTTTCATGCGCCAAACCTGCCCTTCACCCAAAATGTGTCGATGCACAAGTATGTTCCGACCGGAACACACTTGTGCATCGAAATGGACGGATCGCAGATCGGTTCCAGCCCGACGCTTTTGGTCCACGGCCGCCACCCCGCCTTCGCGCGCAGCGCCCAGCGGGTCGGACTCGGTTCTTCCTCAAGCGTGAAGGGTATTTCGCAGGAATGGATCAGTTTGTCCGCGCCCCACCTCAGGAAATAGACGAACTTCCCTGTGCTGGCTTTCATGTGCCAAGCCTGCCCTCCACCGAAATCTGTCGATGCACAAGTGTGTTCCGACCGGAACACTCTTGTGCATCGACGGGATGGATCCCAGATCGGGGCCGTCCCGACGCTTTTAGTCCACGACCGCCACACCCGCCTTTGCGCGCAGCGCCCAGCGGGTCGGACTCAGCTCTTCCTCCAACGAGAGGGGCATTTCGACCGAACCGGTCAGCAGTCCTAAATACGCATCCAAATAAGCGATACCGGGACCGTTCGGGATCAGTGGTCCGTGGTCGGTCCCTCCGATCGCGAGCCGCGTATGCGCGCCGCCTTGCGTCGATTCCACCATGCCGCGCTCACCCAGGATTCGCAGCGTCTCGTAGCCCCACACGCCCGTGCCACCTGGGTTCAGATAGTTGGCGGTGATCGACGCAAGTCCACCGCCTTCAAGTTCCATCATCAGGCAGGCCGCCATTCGCAATCCACCGTCGCCCGACGGGTTGCCCGCCGTGGTTTCCAGGGCCCGCACCGAGCATATCCGCACGTCGGCGACATGCTCGACGAACCGCACCGCATGCACCCCGCATTGCAGGAGAAGCCCGCCGTCCACCTCCTCGTCGCGCGGGCGCCAGTTTTTAAACGGATAAGATTTTTCCGCGATAACCTGCACCACCCGGCCGATTTTCCCCGAGCGCACCACCTCGCGCATCGTAAAATAGGGTTGTTCAAAAGCCGTCCCCGCCATCTCTCGGAAATGGCGGCCGGTCTCCCTGGCAACGGCCAGAATTTCGTCCAACTCGACCTCGCTCAACGCACACGGCTTCTCCGCATACACATGCCGCCCGGCCCGCAACGCGCGAATCGCATGCGCAGCCTGCTCGCGACGCCGCGGCGAACACAACACCACCAAATCGACACGCGGGTCCCGCAGCAACGTAGTGAGATCCGAATACTCCTTCACCTCGGAGCAGCCGCGCAGCGGAAGCGGCAGCTTGCCACGCGGAAACTCCGCGATAGCAACCAGGCGCGCCAGCGGGTGATCCACCAGACACTCGTGAACCTGATGCCCGTTGTCGCCATACAGGGCGACGCCGAGACGGCGTTTCGTGGCGATATGAGTGCCGTCCGGCGGCGAGCTAAGGTCGGTCATTTTTTGGTCAACGTGGTCCGGAGCTTCAGCCTGGACCGTGAAACGTCCACGATCGCAAGACTCCGATTCGGGCTAAAGCTCCGAACTGCTCTCAGAGTTTTTGCACGCTCAGTTCACCCTCGTGCCAACCGCCTGCTGGCAATGTCAGACGTCCGCCTTCGGCTGCCGTGACCGGAAGCTTTTTGCCGGCGTCGGCGCGGGGGCGCGTGATGGTGAACGTCCACCCCTTTCCTTCGGGCGCGGGCGCGAGTCCTTGCAAGGTGATCCGCGAGGCGTCGGTCTCCTTGCCCGCCGCGTCCAACGCCGTACGGCTGAGAATAAGCCGTTCGGTTTGATCGAGTTCTTTTCCGTCATCCGTCACCGCGATCACGGTGGCGAATGCTGCTTCGCTCACGCCGAGGTGCTTTAAGCCGGCCGGAGCCTTGTCGTCGAGGAAGCCACTGAAGGCCTCGGTTTGCGGCGCGGTCACGGTGAGTTGGCGGCGTTCGACATCTTTCACGATTTCACCCGTGTCGGAAACGATCGGCGAGGGGGCCGGCGCGGTCATCCACGGCGCGGTCGCTTGATCGGCGGGCACCGAGCCATAGGAACGGCGAATCGCATGGACATTCACCCAGCCGGGCTGGGCGTCATATTTGCCACGCATGAGCGGATGGTAACCGGCGACTGCAAACGGCTCATCGGTCCAGACCGTCACGGGAGCCTTGCTCCGAGCCACCAAACCGCGGCGAAAAATCATCCCGGTGGTGCGCATGTGATCGATCATCATGCCGTCGGAAACCATGCCGCCGATGTTGGAGGTGCGGCGCTCATAACGAGCCCAGCCGTCTTCTCCCGTGCCGACGTCTTCGCCGTGCATCCAGGCAAACCACACGAGGCCGGTCCAGTTGTTGAACGAGCCGTAAGCGGCCGATGCGAGGGGCAACATCGTGCGGTGCGGCGACTGCTTGGCGATGTTATCACCGCCCTCGGACTGGTTGAGTTCGCCAATGAAAAAGGGTTTGTCCACGAGCGCGGTCCGGCCGGCCTTGGCCAGTCCATCCGCGACGCCGCGGGCGACGAGCGGGTCGATGTAGGCGTGATTTTCGATGAAGTCGGCCTGGCGCTCGTGCATCGCGAGGGTGTCGTCGCCTTGCCAGAGATTGGAGAACGTCATCGGCGCCTGACTGCCGGCGGCGCGGACCGCCGCTTTGATGCGTTTGAAGTAAGCCTCGTCCAACTCGGTGAGGAACTTCGCGCGCAACGCGATCACTTCGGGCGTGGACGGTTTGTAGAGATCGCCGGGTCCGATGGCGACCGAGGCGGCGGCGGCGTAATCGTGCCAGCGTTTCTCGAAGCGGCTCTGCCAATAGTCGGGCAGGCGGTGCATGCAAATGATCGAGTATTGGAGGGCGTGCTCATTGACAACTTCCATGCTGATAACCTGCGGGTCCTCGGCGTAGGAGAGGCCGGTGTGCGGATTGACGTGCGTGAGGAGCTTGTGGACGAATTCCTCGTTCAAGAGCGCGGCACGTTCGTCGATCACCGGGAGAAGTTTCCGGATGTCGAAGCTCTTCTTCCAATGCCAGGTGTTGAGTTCGGCGACGGCGGCGGCCCAGCCCTCGTTGTCGGCCGCATCAACCTTCAAGATGTCAGCGTCACCGGGTCGATAGGCGCGGGTGAAATGGGCGGAGAGCGCGAGATAGATACCGTGCTTGCGCAAAGCGGCGTTGAGGTAGTCGAAACGATCAAGCGCGACCGGGTCGAACTCGCGCGAGGTGCCCTCGTAGGTCACCAACGCACCACTGACCATGTTGGGATTCCAGTCCTTGCTCGGACGCAGGTTGTGATGCGGACGCACCAGATTGACGCCGAGGTCGGCGAGATTTTTCGCATAGGCGTCGGCGCGACCGTGATCCGGATAACTGGCGACCATGTTGACGCCCCAGAAGCGCACCGGTTTGCCGTCGGGCGCATGGTAGTCGGCTCCCTTGATCGTCAGCGGCACGATGGGATCGGACGCGCCGGGTGCGGCGGAAAGAGAGAGTGCGGAAACCGCGAAAAGGGCGAAAGAGACGACGCGAGACATGGGGGCGAAACGGGTTGGAAGTGGAGGCATCGGGGCACGAAACGAGAACGCGGTCGTGTTTCCACGACCGCGAACGCGGATTCGGACCTGTTTGGCTGGAATTACTTTCCGGCAGGAGCCGCGGTTTCAGCGTCGATGGTCGCGACGGAGAATACCTCGACGTTGTAGACGCCGGGCTGACGGCCTTCGGTCTGCCAGCTGCCGAGGCCCTTCTCAAAGCGGCCATCGGCAAGGAGGTTGTCCTTGGGACGATCACGGCCGGCGAGTTGGATGGCGGCGTCGGCGATGTAGATCTTCACGGCGTCCGCATTGCCAAAGCCGAAGGTCAGCCGCGACTTGTTGGGAATGGCCTTGGCCCCGCTGAACGGGAGCTGGTAGCGCTGCCACTGGGGGCCGATTTCGATGTTTTCGCGCAGGCCGAAAAACGCCCAGGGCGGCGCACCGTTTTTGGTCGAGATCGAGAGCCGGGTTGGCGCGGAGGCCTTGGCCCAGAACGTGACGATGTAGTTTTCGGTGGGATCGACGTTGACGTCGTTCTGGTAGAGCTGGTGCTTCCAAGGCTTCTCGGGTTCCTCGATCTGACGATCGAGACGCGCGGCATTGCCGGTCGGAGCGGTCTGGGCGAACGCGCCCGTCGCGGCGAACAGCGCCACGGATACCGAAAGGAGAAAAGGACGGAGTAGTTTATTCATAGGGACGAAAGTGCGAGTGACGGCTCAGGCAGAGCGACGGCGGCGGAGTACCGCGGCGAGGCCGACGGAGAAGGCACCGAGGAAAAACGCATACGTGCTGGGCTCGGGGATGGAAGCGACGTAATCGATCGTCAGCTTGGGCGTCTGCAGATTCGTGCGCAGTGGATTGTGGACGGCGGAGATGAAGGAATTGCTTCCGGAATCAGCGTAGACCGCGAAGCCGTAGCTGGTAGACGAACCATTCACCCAAGATTGAACGATGCCGGTGACATCAAATGAAATGGTCGCCGATTGGGCGATGGTCGAACTCCAGCTCGTGCTGGTGGCCACCCCGGTATTGATCGCGGGCAGCGCCGTGAAAGTGCCGGTCGTCGCGGCCGAGGTCCACTCCTCGGTGATCGGCGCAACATACAAGGTCCCCGTCGTCGAGGATGCCTGGGCCAAGGTAAGCGTCAGAGTCGCGCTGCTGACGATGGAGCTCGATGAAATATATCCGACGCCAAGTGAAACGTCGGCGTCGTCGGCGAACCGGAACAAATCCGTGACGTTGTAGCCGGAAGCGGTGCTGTCACCCAGCCGGAAGGATGTGGCAGTACCGTTCCAGTTGGCGGTCGTGCCCGTCGTGCCACCGATACCGCCGACGGAGGCGTTGTAGCCGGCGTTGTTGTTTTGCAGCACCATGGTGTCAGCCTGCATGCTTGCGGGCAGCAACAGAGCGGCGATGGAGTACAGCGAGCAGAGTACAATGGCCCTGCGTAGGGAGGTGGTATTGGTCTTCATACAGATGTGGGGTCGATTGTTTAGGGAAGGGAAAGAATGGACGGCTCAGACGCCGCAGGATTTGCGGACGATCAGCCGGCAGGGCAGGCGCACGTGGAGTTCGTCGAGCGTCTCGTCCTTCAGACGACGCACCAGCATCTCCACCGCGCGGCGGCCCATTTCCATCAATGGCTGGTGCACCGTTGTCAGCGGTGGCTGGCTGATGGCGGAGGCCGGCAGGTCGTCAAAGCCGACAATCGCCACGTCTCCGGGCACGTTCCAGCCGCGTTCCTCGCAGCGTCGCAGTGCATTCAGCGCGATAAGATCGTGGAGGCAGATCACCGCCTGCGGAGGCGTGCGCATCGCCATCAGCACATCCATTTCCTGGATACCTTGGCGGGACGGATCACGGCTGCCGACTTCCAGGAAATATTCGGGCGGCACCGCCAGCCCGTGCTCCTTCATCGCTTCGAGAAAACCTTCTTCACGTTCCCGCACCGCCTCGATGCGGGCGCTCGTTAGGAAGGCGATGCGACTATACCCCCTGGCAATCAAGTGCCCGGTCAACTCGTGCATCGCCTCCCGGTTCTGACTGCACACGCTCGGCACGTTCTCGTCGTCGGAAAATTCGTCCACCATGACGACCTGTTGGCCCGCCTGCCGCAGCGCATGAACCACCCGCGCATTCGTCGCGTCGGGCAACGGGGTCTGCAGCGGAACCAAAATGGTGCCGGCCACCTTGTGTTCGTTAAGGCTCACCGCCTGGGCGAGCGCGGCCCCGGCGTCGTTGTGGGAATTCGCCAGGATCAACTGATACCCGAGTTCCCCCGCCATGTCCTGCGCACCGCGGATCAAGACCTCATAGGCGCCGGCCACGTTGCTGTGCTGCGTCACCAGCAGCGCGAGCAGTTTCTTTTGCACCGGCGAACGATCAAAGTTCACGAACGTTCCGCGACCGCGAAACCGCACCAGGAGTCCTTCCTTCACCAGATCGGCAATCGCCTTGCGCACCGTGGTGCGCGACAGATTGGTGATGCGACAGAGCTCCAACTCCGTCTGCAACTGCTCCCCGTGCCCCACCTCGCCGCTCAGCACCTTGTGCCGAAGAAGCTCTTTGGCTGCGCGATAACGCGTCGTTTCGTCGAGATTCCGGGGATCAAGCGTCGAGGTCATGCGCAAGGAATACATCGTTGTATTTCTTAAAAACAAACCCTTATCGACCACTCGACCCAGCGCGCACACAACACGGCATCGAAGCCGGCCGGCGAATGATCAATCGACAGTGGTTAATCATGGGGTGGATACGAGGGAGATAGCACCCGGAATCAAGGTGGTCACCCAGAAATGTATTTTAAAAATACATTTGTCGACAAAAATCGAAATCCTCTTCTTAGTTTCACTCATCTTCGGCGCCCCTTCTCTCGGGTTCTCCGTGAAATGCGGCGCCGCCCTCCATTCCTCCTTTCTCTCAACGCTCAATCCACGAATGCGCTTTCATCTCATCGGTAACTCACATCTCGATCCGGTCTGGCTCTGGGACTGGCGCGAAGGCCTGAATGAAGGCATCACCACCTGCCAGACGATCGTGCGTCTCATGGACGAGTATCCGGCTCTCACCTACATCCGCGGCGAAACCTCCCTTTACCGCCACATTCAGGAGCATGACCGGCCGACTTTTAATCGCATTCGCGAGCTGATCGACGCCGGACGTTGGGATGTCATCGGAGGCACGTTTTGCCAGCCCGACACCAACCTTCCGGCGACGGAAGTCCTCAATCGTCACTTCACGTCCGGCATCAACTACATGCAGCGCGAGCTCGGGGTGCGCCCGCGCGTCGCCTGGGCGGCCGACTCGTTCGGACACAGCTTTGGCTGGCCCGAAATTTATGCCGCCGCGGGCATGGATTACTTTGCATTCTCCCGCCCCTTCGAGGCCGATTGCCCGCTACCCTCGCCCGCCTTCTGGTGGGAGGGCGCCGGCAGACGCCGCGTACTGAGCTGGCGCATTCCCGTCGGCTGGTATGGCAGCGAGCGCAACGACGTCGCACGCCGACTCGACGAATATCGCGAGAAAGCCTCGGCCTGGGGACTCGACAACGTCGCGATCACCTTCGGCCTCGGCAATCACGGCGGCGGCCCGACCTCGGAACAGATTCGCGCCATCCTCGCGTGGTGCGATGCCAACAAGGATGTGAACGCCGAGTTCTCCACGTTCCACCGGTTCTTCGACGCGCTCTCGAAGGAAAAGAAGGACCACCCGGTCGTGAAGAAGGAGCTCAACTTCACGCTTCGCGGCTGCTACGCAAGCGCCTTCCGGTACAAGAAAGCCTACCGCCGCACCGAGAACCTCCTGCTCACCGCCGAACGCACGACGAGCGTTTTGTCCGCCGCGCTCGACCGTCCGGCGCCCGACCTGAACGCGGCGTGGGATTCGGTGCTGTTCAACACCTTTCACGACATCCTCCCGGGCACCTCCATCGAGTCCACCTACGAGGATCAACACGCCTGGCTGGGCGTGGCCTATCACGACGCACGCCGGCACGAACTGGCCGCCCTCAACGCGCTTGCCGCCGAATGCGACACCCATGTGCCCACGCCCGCGGAAAACATGCCATCGGCGGTCCCGGTCGTGCTGTTCAACCCGCACCCCGCCCCGTTGTCCACGCTGGCCGAATTCGAGGCGTGCATGGAATACCGTCCGATCCGCGCGTACGACAAGCGGGCTGACGCGCTCCCCGTCGAAGTGATCGACCACCGCGGCAAGCCGGTCCCCTTCCAACTGCTCTCCGTGGACAACCAGTTCGCGACGGAACAACCCTGGCGCAAACGCTTCCTCTTCCCCGCCACGCTGCCGGCCTGCGGCTATCAAGTCGTGCGCGTGGCGTGGAACGAAACCCCGCGCCTCGCCCCGCCGCTCAAGACCCGGGTTCGCACCCGCGGCGACACGTTCGTCGCCAACGAAGCGCTTACCGTGTCGACGAAGGCCGGCGCCGCCGGCATCGACATCACCCTCGACGGCAAAAAACTCTTCGGCCGCGACGGCCTGCGCGTGGCAACCTTTGACGACCCGTTCGGATCCTGGGGCAACCACGACGGCGATCACCACGGCGACGACATTTCAACCGTTCTCGCCACCTGGCGGGTCACGCAAACCAAGGTCCTGGAAAAAGGCCCGCTGCGGGCCGTTCTCTGGGTGATGCTGACATCCAACTCCTCCCGACTGGAACTGAGTTTCTCGGTCGACGAAGGCGCCCGTCATGTCGCGATCTCGGCCCGGCTGCATTGGAACGAACGCTCCGCCCGCTTGAAACTGCTGATGCCCGGCGCCGGTGACACGGCGGTCTTCGAAGTGCCCGGCGGCGAAGTCACCCGTGGTTCGCTCGGCGAGGTCCCCGGCGGACGCTGGATTCGCGCCGATGCCGGACGCCAGCCGTTTATCTTCGCGAGCGATGCACTCTACAATTTCGATCTCGCGAAAGGCGCGCTTCGCGCGACCGTCGTACGCTCGACGCGTTACGCACGCAACAGTTCGGCCTCGGCCACCGAGGAGCCATGGCGTCCGCATCAGGACATGGGAGAACACTGCTTCAAATTCGCGATCGGCGCGGGCGACATCGATGCATGGACGCTGGCCGACGGTCTGGAGCATCCGATCGCCGTTCTGCGCACGGCGCCCCACCCCGGCGCCCGCGGACGCAGCGGCTCGTTTGCCTCGCTGAGCGCCGGAGCACGGTTGCTCGCAATCAAGCCCGCGGCGAACGGCAAGGACTGGATTGTGCGTATTCAAGGAATACCTACGAAACCCGCCTCATGCGCCCTCACCTGGCTCGGACAACGAATCGCGTTGGGCCGAATCACGCCGCACGAGATCGCCTCGTTCCGACTGACGTCCGGTCGCAAGGGCTGGATGGCTGAACGCGTCACAACGGCGGAAGAACGACCTCGTTCATAACAATGTGTGGTCTCGCTGGAGCGTTTTACCGAGGAGATCTAATCGACGAGATGCGAGCCCAGCGTCTTGCGCAGGAACTCCAGACTTCGCGCCGCCTCGTCGATTTTACCGCATTCGACCGATAGAAAAATCTCCCGGTCCAGCGGCTGCAGAATCCTCACAACACGCTCCCAATCCACCACGCCTTCGCCGCACGCGCAGCCCACGGGAGTGCCGGTCACCTTGCCGCGTTCGCTCGCGCCGTGCTGCATGGAAATATCTTTTGCATGCACGTGTCGTACGAGGTCGCGCACCTTCTCGAGCCCGTCGTACGGGTCTTCAAGCCCAGCCAAGTAGGAGTTGCCCGTGTCCCAATTGACACCGATCCACGGCGACGGCATGAGGCGCACGATTTTCAACAACCCGTCGGCCGTCTTCGTGTAGACTCCGTGCGGCTCGATGCAGAGATGCACCCGATGGCGCGCCGCAACCATCGCGGCCTTGGTCAGCGTATAACGCATGGTCTCGTGCGCGAACGCGTCGCTCATCCAGTCCGGCTTCACCATCTCATCGGTGTTGACGAACGGTGCCTCCAGCGCATCGGCAAACAGAATCGCCCGCGTCAATCGCGGCACTGCCGCCTCCGGTTTCATCAACGGACTATGCCCGCTGAAGCTGCTGACCTTGAGGCCGTGGCGGTCGCAGATTTCCTTCATCAGCAGCGGATCCTCTTCCATCGAAAAAGAGTGAAAGTAATGCACCTCGCTGAGCAGTTCCCAGCCGGTGTGCACCATGGGTTCGATGTAGCGATAGCCGAGTTCGGCCGCGATCTTCGCGCCGGCTTCGAAGCTTTTGTCGGCGCTTCGACAGAACTCCATGTTGAGGGTGATTTTGAATTTGGCCATGTGGTGTAGGCGTCGGTGTGTGAAGGTTGTTTTTCGTAGTCCGGAGCTTTAGCCCGGATGATGGTTTTAGATGTCGCGAGGGTGAACGATTCGGGCTAAAGCTCCGAACTACCGGCAAACCGACGAAGCGTCCGCCACGGTAAAAGTGTAGGTTTCCTCCCAGGTTTGACCGCGGGCCCAGCGAACGGGCGCGGCGTTGGAGGGGCCGACCGACAGCCAAGCGAAGGGATTCTCGACGATGAAAAGCGCGCCTCCACGAGTCTGCTCCAGCGTGAGCGAGATTCGGCGAATGGGGCGCGTTTCGTCGATGCGTCCGGTAAATCCGAGTCGGACGGGCGTCGCGCCGAGCGCGTCGGCGAACGTCGTGGGGGTTCCGTCCAAAACGAGTTCATTGCCACCGGTGCCGCTGAAATCGCGCCGCAGTCGAAAACCAAAACCGTCATAGTTGACCTTGCGACCGTCGCGACGCGCCATGCTCCACACACTCATGGCAAGCTCCACGTCACGCAGCGGTTCCAACGAGGTTTTCCACTGCCAGCGGAAGCCGGTCCCGGTGTCCTCGCAGCTGATGGTCCGCTTCTCTCGGAAGGTCGGCAGCGAGCCGTCCTCCGCCGACCAGAGTAGATCCTGTTCGAAGCTCGCGGTCGCACCCCACGCGGAGATAACGCGCAACGCCTGCGACGCCTGCACACCGGTCGGAGTCGGGAGCCCTTCGCTGGCGCATTCCTCCCAGAAATTCAGGTCGGTGGTGCGCAGGCCAAACTGGGCGCCTTTGTGATGCGGATGATCGTGCGGCTGACAGACCACGAGGTCGTAACCCGCCGGTGAGCGAAGCTTGCTGAGGTGCGGTTTGTGCGAGTCGTCGGCTCGATAGACGCCGGCCAACCGGTCGCCCGACCAGATTTCCAACACGCCGCCTTTTTCGATGAGTCTCATGGTGAAGCGTCCGGGTCAGAGGTTTTTCAAATCGATCCAGGTGCCCGTCTTGGCGGATTGGTAGATACCTTCGATCAGGCGCATGGTCCCGAGGTTGTCGCGACCGCTGCTGAGCGGTTCGGCGCCGGTGTGACAGCAGTCCGCGAAATGCAGCATCTGGTTGACGAAGCTGTTGTCGGAGGGGAGTCCATCGGTGTCGGGCGGCACGGGCTGAAATCCGCGAAATTGGGCGAGCCAGTTGTTCTCGTCCTTCACGCCGGGGTGCTGCTTCGACGCGTAGACCGCGGGCGCTTGGTATTCGCCGTTATTGGGCGAGGCATGAATCGCGCCGTCCTGGCCGAAAATCATGAGTCCCTCGCTGTAAGGCATCCGGAAGCCCGAGTAGGTACCGAACATCTCTCCGAGCGCACCGCTTTCGAACTCGAACAACGCCGCCGCAAAATCCTCGGCTCCGTTGATGTAGCCGGGGTCCAGCGTGCGGGTGACGGCGGAGACCCGACGGACCTCGCCGAGGCAGAAACGCACCAAATCGAGACGATGCACGCAGACGGAAATGACAATGCCGCCGCCGGCCTTGCTCCCGTCGGCCAGCCAATGCCCCGCCGGCAGAATGCCGTTGCTGAACAGCCCCTGCATCGAATCGAAACGCACGGCCTGCACCCGGCCAATCTCTCCCGACTCGATAAGGCGTTTCGCTCCGCGGTAACTGCGATCATAGCGCTGGCATTGTCCGATCATAAGCCGCACGCCGGCTTTGTCCGCGGCGTCCGCCATGGACCGCGCCTCGGCGAGGCTGCACGCCATGGGCTTCTCGACCAACACATGCCGGCCCGAGACGATCGCCGCGTGCGCCAGAGCCGCGTGCTCGGCGTGCACCGTCAAGATGAGCACGGCGTCGATCTCGGCATCGCGCAGCATCGTTGCAGGGTCGGCATAGACCTTCGCACCCGGGAATTCATCCGCCGCTTTTTGCGCCGCGGCGGGATTGATATCCATCACGGCGGCGAGACGCACACTTTCGGGAAATTGCTGGAACGCGACCTTGTGGGCATTCCAGATGTTGCCGGCGCCGATCAGTCCGATGCGAAGAGGAGAAGGAGGCTTCATGCGGGCACCATCATCGCAGAAACACGCGGGTTTTCGCTTTCTTGAAACCCTCTAAAATGTATAAAAAACAACTGTCACAATATGGCAATTTTTCGCCCCCACTCCGTGCTGGCTGGCTTCCATGCGGATCTTCCGGACCCCGCGCTTCCGGAACTCACCCACATCGGCGAAGAGTGGATTCCCACGGATTTCCGCATCCCTGATCACGTCCATGATGTGTGGGAATTCTATTTCCAGATCGATGGACGAACGGAATGGAACGTGAACGGCAGTCCGGTCACGCTGAATGCGGGCGCTTTGCTCGGAGTGGCTCCCGGCGTTCTTCACCGGCTGATTTCACCGACGAAGTCCGCCCATCATTTTTTCTTCGCCGGAATCGACCTCGGCACGGTGCTGGCGACCATGCCCTCCGCCCTGGTCATCTGGCGGCGAGAACGTTCTTTTTTTGTCCGGAACGCACCGGAGATCGCACCGGCGTTTCGCCTGCTCGTCCGTGAAGTGACACTCAAAGCTCCCTTCCGGGGCGAAGCCCTGAGGTTGTCGCTTCGACTGTTGATGCTGGAACTGACCCGGGCGCTGCAAGCCTCGCCGAGAGCGCGATCACTGGCCCCGCAACACCCGGCCGTCCTGAGAGCGCGCGAGCTGATCGATCACCAACCCGCCCGGGCGTGGACGGTACAAACGCTGGCGGTCATGGCGGGCCTCTCGGCAAGCCGACTTTCCGCCTGCTTCAAGACGGAGGTGGGAATGACGCTTCATCAATATCTGATGCGCGCCCGCATCGAGGCCGCCAAAACGCTCCTAAAAGACACCGAGCTGCCGATCACAGGGATCGCGTTGGAACTCGGCTACGCGTCGAGCCAGCACTTTTCCTCGGCCTTCCGGGCCGCGACCGGCCACAGCCCCAGCGCCTTCCGAAAGTAATCAATCACCGGCCCTCCAGCAGGATTCGGCCGCATCGATGTGAGTTGGGCAAAACCGCTCCGAATCGGAGTCATACACGGCCATCACCGTGAGCGCTGTCCGATTCCAAAAGGAGTATTCAAACCGCCCCGTTTCGTGAGATCGCATCGGCCAAGGGCAGCACGGTGACGTGCTCGCTTAACGAATACGTGCGCGTGCCGGGGTAAACCACCCACAATTCGTCCAAGCCCAGATCGGTTCGGGCGATGTGCATGGAACGGGTAAAAACAGGCGCATCGGCTCGCTTCACCTCGACACCAATGCGTCGACCACCGCGAATGAGCATCAGGTCAAGTTCGCTGCCGCTATGTACGGCGTAGAAATAAGCTTCGTCAGGCCGCAATGCCCGCAACAACTCCTCGATCACGAATCCTTCCCAAGACGCACCCAATTTGGGATGCGTATGTAATTCGGAAGCGTTGCGTACACCGAGCAAGGTGTGCAGCAGACCGGAATCACGCAGATATATCTTGGGACTTTTCACCACACGTTTGCCCAAGTTGGCATGCCACGGCAACAGACGGCGGACCATGTAGGTTTGCTCCAAGGCATCGAGGTAGGCGCGCACGGTGTTGGGGGCCACACCCAGTGAGGCGGCCAGTTCGCTGCCGTTCCAAATCTGGCCATGATAGTGCGCGAGCATCGTCCACAATCGTCCCATGAGCGTCGGCGAAAGACCAAACCCGAGAAGGGCGAGGTCGCGCTCCAGGAAGGTGCGGGTGAAATTCTTGCGCCAAGCCACGCTGTCCTCGTCGTCAACGGCCAAAAACGATCGAGGAAACCCGCCGCGCAGCCAGAGACGATCTTGGGCATCGGTGGAAACCTCCCCTAGATCGAGTCCGCGCATTTCGATAATCTCGACGCGGCCGGCGAGTGATTCCGCCGCTTGCCGGGAAAGTTCAGGCGAGGCACTTCCCAACAGAAGAAAGGTCGCCGGATGATCGGCGCGGTCCGCCAGCACGCGCAGCACCGGGAACAAGCCAGGCTGGCGCTGGGCCTCGTCGATGACGACCAGTCCACGCAAGTCACGCAATGCGGTGGCGGGATTTTCCAGCAACGTTGCCACGGCCGGATCTTCAAGGTCGAAATACTGAGGATGATCGGCGCCGATGAATTGCCGCGCCAAGGTGGTTTTACCACACTGCCGGGGACCGAGCAACGACACCACGGGACTACGCTTCAAGGCGCGCTTGATTTCGGTAGAGTAGAGAAGGCGCGCAATCACACATGAAATTCGGCAACGAAATTGCCAATTTTCAAGTTAATAACTCAACCCCTTAAATACCAGCGTATAAAAATCCGAACTAATTCAACAATCGGCGGCTTGGACTCGTTTTGCCGCCTCACCACATGTGGCGCGGCCTTCAAGCGACAAGCAACGTCGGCCTCAGGGTAGCCGGTTGGCGCCCCGGGAGCCATCACTTCGTCCCAGAGATAAAATTGGAAATAGTCGGCGAAGAGATCGAAACACTGCGTTTGCATGTTGGGTGTCGGTCGTCTCTTTGAAGTTCACGCAAGGGCCCTCAAGGCATCCCAGCCCGAGATGGCCGAATAAGGAAAACCTCACCCTCAGCGTGAATCGCGCTTCGCCTGATTCCGTCGCCCTTGTGCGGCTACAAAGGCATTGATCCGCGTGCTATTCCCCGCCGGATAAACCCGACTGGTTTGCAGTTTCCCCGCCGGACGCCCGCTTGACCCATGACTTTGACGAGTGGCTTTGGCGGTATCGTGAACGGCTCTCTTTTCGCGTGCAGGCATCCCAAAACGGGTACCGATCCCCATCGCACGAGCAAATGATAAGGACGATCTCCGCGCCGGATTGCAGCCTCCGTTAACCTTTACGGCGGCACCCGATCGGCTCTTTTGCCAGTCTGATCACTTGAGGCAACGGAACGCCGCCGAGCCATCTCCATAATGACAGCAGCGTTCCAGGGGGCCGACCGCGACGCAGCGCACGAAAAAATGCCCCTTCAAGATGAGGAAGCGCACGACACAGCTCCGCAGGTAGCCGCCCGCCTTCGAATCTAACCGGCTTCGTCTTGGCCTCATACGCCAGAAACCCGTCCTGCTGATCACGGATCCACGGTATCGACCAAACAACAGAACCACATGCCGTCCTTGGACCCTCAGGGCTGATCCGCGTCACCACGAAGCCAAATGACAACGCCGGTTTTCGCATCGCATCGTCTTCTTCGCATCGCAGGCCGATGCACCCAAACACGTCACCATCCTCATTGATGCCAAAATTGCTCAGCGTGAAACGCCGTTGAGAGGCAACCGCGGCTTCCAAACGGTCGATCGAGGGAAAAATTTGATCACTGATATCCGCCGCGAGCATCTTCTTTCTGCCGGCCGACGTGAGACAAAGGCCCATAGATGGGTCAAACCCCAATGCCTGCAATAGTGCGCCCCCTCGGATCTCGACCCTTTGGCAGGCGGATAACTGCTCCTGCCGCTTTAGACGACGGGGCCCGCCACTTCGCCCGCCAACCCGAACAACGACCCCGCATCAACACGACTCACCAGCCCCAATGGCCAACATCAAAGGCCTCGTGCCAAACCAAGGAGGGCGGGCCGACGGGTCGGCCCGTCGAAAGCGGCGAGAGCTCGCCGCACTCCCTATCGGAGCACCGCGTTTATGGGTTGCCGCGTTTATGGCTTCGGACGTCTCGGAGAGGTGTCCCCATCCTCAGCGGCGGCCCAACGCACGCGCTCGATTAATCCGAGCGCGCGCGTGAGGACTTATTTTATCAACGCACGAATTTCACCGAGCGCACTTGATAGGGAGTGATCGGCAGCACGACTTCACCGGTCGTCGGCTTCGCGCCTTCAATCGGTTGGCCGAGCATGTCCACCGGCGCGCCTTTGGCATTTTCGGCCAGACCGATGCGCGCGTTTCCACGACGACCCAGCGTCTCGTGCAAACGCAGCACCCAGCCACCTTCGACCGGTTCCGCCCAGGCAGGCACCAGCGACGACAGGCCCGCTTGCGACTCGAGTCCCGCCGACACCGCTTCGCCCGCATAAGGCACGCAGGCCGTGAACAACGTGTCGGCCAGCGCGGCCGGTTGCTCCACCACCGGCAGGTCGGACGCATAACGTCCCAACGCCAGATCAATCGTATGGCGCCCCAAATCCGAATGCGTCGGGCGATTCGGCGTCGGGCGGATCTTGGGATGATCGTTGGCCTCAGTGACAAGCGCGCTGCGCAGCAAACTCACGCCCACCGTGCCCTCGCGCGTCGTAAAGCCGTATTTCGCCTCGCTGATGATCGCGAGGCCTTCACTCTGCGCGTCGTCGCACACCACCATCCAGCGGCTGCCCGGCACTTCCCACTGCGCCTCTTCGCGCGGATAACCCGGCCATTGTCCGCGCAACACACTGCCGAACGGCGCGCCATAGCGGGCTTTGCGTCCGCGATACTCGCTGGAAAAAATTCCCTTCAACCAGTGCAACGGATCGTGCCAGTCGATCAGGTAGCGCATGCGCAGCACCGACTCTCCGGCACGCAACGAATAGATCACCGTCACCCGGCTCGCCTTGGCGATTTCGTAGTCGAACGCCACCGAAGCGATGAGGCCGTCGTTCGTAACGGTTGGCTTGCCGGTGAAGCGCGCAACATGGCCGTCCACGATGTTGGCGCGATCCACGTCCCAGGCGTCGAACGACGCCGGCTGATCGGGGTACGCGCAGAGCTTGTGACTCGTGACCGCCACGTCGTTGCCATCGATCACGAGCGCGGTGAGCGAGCCTTCGGCGTTAAATGTTGCTCGCACGCGATCGTTTTCGATCGAGCCTACGGACGCCTTCGGAGCCACCGCGGACTTCACCGTCAAGGCCGCGAGCGGACCACCGCTGAGCGGGGCCAGTTCGTAGCATACGCCGTTGTCGATCCACGTGCGGGGCAACGGAAGCGGGTTGAACCAGCCCGTGACGCCTTTCGGCGTGGAGGCTTCGGCCTCGCCGTTCAGCACACCCTCGGCCTCGGACAACGCCTTCGTGGCGAGCACCTGCAACTCCGGAATCGCCTCCGCGTAAACCTCCCAAATGGAGCTGCCGGGGATGTAGTCGTGGAAATGGGAAAAGCTCGCGCGCTTCCAATAGTGCCGGTCGATCGGGCCGAGCCCGCGCACGACATGCGCGGCCTCCAGCACCTGCAACGCGCGTTCGAGCGCGCGGAAGGCCGACTTGAGTTCGCAATGCGTGGTGAACACGCCGCGGTGCAACTCCAGCATGAGTTCGCCGGTGACGACCGGCAGCTCGGACTTCACCGTGTCGAGGCGGTCGAAGAACGGCTCGATGTTGCCCCACTCCACGCGCGGCATGCCGGCGAGATTCGATACGCGACGCGCGCGCTCAAGCATCTCTTCGGTCGGGCCGCCACCACCGTCACCATATCCGGTCGGCTGAAGAAACTCGGGGTGAACGGCCGCCTGCTGATGATGCAGAACGTCCTCGCGAAGGCGCTTCACGTCGACGTTCTCGTTGTAGTCGTGAATCAATACAACGTGCGCGTTGACTTCCGCTCCGTCCGGTCCCTGCCAGCGGAAACTGGAATGGGGGAAACGATTCACGGTGCTCCATGACAGCTTGCTCGTGAAGAATCCCTTTACGCCGACGCCGGCGAGCAGTTGCGGCATGCAGCCGCTGTAGCCGAACACATCGGGCAACCAGAACACATCGCTGATCTCGCCGCGCAACGCCTTGAACTCCTCCTGGCCGATTCGCAAGCAGCGCAGGATCGCTTCGCCGCAGGGCATCTGGGTATCCCCTTCGACATAGGCGGCGCCGATCGCATCCCATCGCTTGTCGCCGATCAGTCCGCGAACTTTGTCCAAGAGCTCGGGGGACCGTCGTCCGACCGCCTCGTAACTGGCGGGCTGCGAATAGCCGAATTTGAATTCCGGATACTCCTTCAAGAGGCGCGTCTGCGTGGACCAGGAATGCACGGCCTTGAACTCACCCACGCGCTCCGGCCAGAGCCACACCAGGTCGATGTGCGCGTGGCCGGTGAGCACCGCCTTGATCGCATCGGGCGAGGCGGGAAACCCGGCGTAGACTTTCTTCAGTTCCACCGCGAAGGCGGCGAGTCCGTCACGGTCGTAAACGTCGATCGCACGGTCGAGCCGGTCGCACAGGCGGCGGAAGAGCGGGCTCGCGCGAAAAGCGGCCTGGCTGTGCCGCACCGGGTCGGTGAACGGCTTCGGCAGGCCGGAATGCGCGGGCTGGTATTCGCGGTATTCGGCTTCGAGCAATTCAAGCAGCACCTTGAGATCGTGGTAAACGGTCCACGCGGTGTCGTTGCGCGTAAAGAACCGCGGCGCCTGATACAGGCTGCCTTCCTCATCCATGCGCGCGGCTTCGCCGGCGAGCCAGATGGCGGAACGAATGCACACCGATTCGATCCACACTTCGCGCGTTCCCGCCGGCAACGGGACATACGGGTGGGCGATGTCGAGGCCGGAATAAGGCACGCCATCGATGTAGGCCGTCGCCTCGGCCTGATCTTCCCAACGCAGATAACGCGTCTCGGCTCCCGTCGCTTCAGGCAGCGTCACCCGGAACCAGCTCTGCGAATACTTCGGTCCCCAGTGAAAGGGCGTGGCCGGCACCGGCGAAAAGTCCCCGCCGGTGATTTCCTTCACCGTGCGGAAGACAAGCGAGGGCGTCGTCTGCCCGACGGTCATGTCGCCGGGGAGCGGCTGCCAGATACGCGCATGCGCGCGGCGCATGGCTTCGGCAACACGGGCGGGAATAAGCTGGGTAAGGAAAGTGCGTGGAAGCATGGAAAATGTTTAGTTACCGTTTTTGGTAATTTAACTAAAAGCTCAAGATCATTTCGGAGCCGGTCCGGTGGACTCGCCGATAAACAGCGGAGCGTCCTTGGGTTGCTCGAGCGAAGGCACCGGCCATTGGGTCTTGCCGGTCATCCAACCCAGGGCTTTGCGCAGATAGCGGGCGCGGGGCGGAGTTTGCAGACTGGTGAGCGATGGGACGAGGTAGGGGCCGAGGCCCTCATCATTGACGGCACACACCGACACATCGCGGCCGATACGCAGGCCCGCATCGTGCAGCGCTCGCATCGCGCCCACGGCGGCGTTCAGGGTGATGCCATAGAGCGCGGTCGAGACCGGCTTTCCCCCCTTGAGCCGGGAAGCGATCCACTTGAAAGCGGCGTCGAGTGTGCCGCCGCTTCGCTTGTCGAGCAATTCGCCGGACAGTCCGTGTCGCTCGATGAACTCCCGCCAGCCGGCGATACGCGCCTCGACCACCGGATTATGGTCCTGCACATTGAGGCAATCGATGCGGGTGTGTCCGAGTTCCCGCAGGTGGTTGAGCAACTTGTCGCCGGAGGCGAAGGGGAAAACGATTACCGAACGAAGACCGAGGCCGGTCTCATCCTGGTCGAGCACCACCACGCGGGCATCAGGACCGGTCATTCGGCGAACAAGCGGCGGCGGCAGCGACTCGTCGGCCAGCGGCAGCAGGAACACGCCATCGAAGCCGTTCAATGCCCCGCTGATGACCGCATCCCCGTAATGCTCATAACCAATCGTACGAACGACTGCTCCGCATTCGTCGGCGGCGGTGTAAACACCGTCACGCCACAGCGCGTTTTCAGCCGTGATCCGGCCCGGATGAAGAAAGGCGATCAGCGGTTGCCGGTTTCGGCCCGACGCAGGGAGCATCACCTGGAGCCGGCCGGTGGGACCGCGCGTCAGCAATCCTTCCTCGCTGAGCAGCCCGAGCGCCTTGCGCACGGTCGGCCGGCTCAGCCCGAGATCGTTCGCAAGTTGGCGCTCGCCGGGCAAGCGAGAGGTCGAGTGATCGCCGTGCTGGAGTCGCTTGCGGATCATCTCCACGGCAAGTTGGGTCTGGGTATCGGGACGAGCCATGGCGTTCTTATGAATGGGGCGCGGGCGCAGGGGCAAGGCGTTCGCCCCTTCCGCGCGCCGCGGACACGCCCAAGGCTTTCAACCTGCGGTCCCAAGAAACGCGAACCAAGGTCCGCCGACGAATCTCAACGCGGCTCACTCGACGCATCTCCACGGGGTCCGGTCGGTAAGGTAGCTCGTTTCCGCCAGGGGCAACGCCGCGACCTGAAACAATGGCAGGATGATCTCCCCCTTCTTGTTCCGCGGATACGTTTCCCCCTGTTTTTCGTAAAGCAGGAGGGCGTTGAACACGCCGCCCGGACGCTCGCCGACAAGGATATCGATGTCGACGGGCTGGTCGGCGCGGAGCTCGACCCAGTCGCCGTAAATGGCGCCTGTATGGGCGGCGGGTTTCGGGCCTCGGTCGGCCGGCGGTTTCCAGTTGAGGAGCGGAAACTTGGTCGCGGGATGGTTGCCCACGAGAACGACGCGACGGTTGATCGCCACGGCGAGCATGTCATCGGCCGCGCCCACAAAACGATAGGTGCCGTCCTCGGGCGGAGCGACCTGGCCCTTGTAATGCACGACCCAGCAGCGGGGCTTCACCACGCCTTCGACGCCGAAGGCCTTGGGAGCGACATCGGCGTTGAGGCGGCCCGTCGCCACCTGGGTCGTATAAAGCGGAAGACCGGCGCGGAAAAACCGGTTGAACAACGCCTCGTCGAGACCCGAGACCAGAAACTCGTCGACCACCTTCGCGTAATCCTTCCCACCTCCCGGAGTCGGTTCGCGCTGCTGGGTTTGCTTCAAATCATAGAAGATCCCCACCAGCGCACCCGTGCCACGGGAGACGCTGCCGAAGGCGGCAGGCGCTTCGGCCTGCGCGGAATACGCCGCTCCCAATCCCAGTACAAGGCCGAGAACAAGTGACACTATGCCACCCGGCGCCGTGCGCCCAACGAGCCTGATTGGCATCGGAAGCGGAATCGATTACTTGGCCAAGGCGGAGGGGTCGATCGACGTGATGGTCACGTCATCAATGTCAAACGTGCCCGCTTCCACCTGCATCAGCACCGGCATGAGTTCCAGGAACGCCGCTCCCTCCGGCACGGGAAAACGCACCGTGCGCTGAACCCAATCGCCGGTGTCTTTGCGCGTGGCGATGGCTTTGCCGTCCTTGAGCTTCTTGCCCTCCTGGTTCTTGAAACCGGTCATGATCCGGGCGTCGAACCACTGCTGGACACCGGGCACCAAGTCGGTCACCCGGATGCGCAGGGAAATCTCCACGGCCTTCACATCGGGATAAAGGGGGACGAGGCGATGAACCAGAATCTGCTGGCCCGGCGCGGTCGCCTTCAACCGCATGAATCGTCCGCCATCCTCCGTCTCCCAAGAGGTCTCGCCCGCCTTTGGGCGCGACCACTCGGCCGGCCAGGTGCCGTCCGCGCCGGCGGTTTCAAAATCACCATTGGTCAACAACGGGGCGGCGGTCACCTCCGCCTGGGCGGATGAGGCGAGGCAAAGGCACGCGATCAGCGCGATGCCGCCTTGGCCAAGAACGCGCAGGAAAGCGCCGGGAAACGGGACGCGAAGCAATGTGGTATGGGTATTCATAGGGGAAAGGGGTGTCGCCCGCGGCTCGATCGAATCAAACGGAAGTCTCGATCGGCCGGGTGGCGGGAAGGGCCGGCTTCTCGGGAGACACCGGCGTTCCGGATCCTTCCGTCTCCAGGATAAAATCGAGATTCGGCAGTTTCGCCCGCAAGGTCTCGTCGATCCGCCCGCTACCTCCGCACGTGGAGCGCACCAGCAATTGGGGACGCGGCAACCGGGTCGACTGATCCATTTCACCGCGCGCAAGGCCCATGGCGCTCCTGAGCAGCCAGTGCCCGATGTAGTCGAAGTTCTGTCGAATGGTGCTCAGCGGCGGGTCGCTATACTCGCTCGCCTCGGTGTCGTTGTGACCGACAATCTGAAAATCATCCGGCGCGCTCAGGCCGATCTTATGCATCGCCGTGATGAAACGCAGCGCATGTTCGTCGTCGTAGCTGATGATCGCCAAATCTCCGCGGAACTGCTTCCAGCGCTCGGCGAGTTGGTCCATCGCCGCCGCACCTGCACGGACAAGCCCGCAGAAATTGGGCAGGTTCTCACGCGACGTATAACAGACGTAGGCGCTGAGTTCCTTCTGCAACACGACGTCCATGGCGGAGTCCGGTCCCAGCAAGGCAATCCGACGATGCCCCAATTCATAAAAGTAACGGCACAACGCCTCGGTCGCCACCTGGAGGCTGCCGCCAAATATCTCCTGCTGTTCGAAGCTGTTTTTTTCCAGCCCGGGAATCACGATCGGCAAGCTCACCGGCAGGGAGCAGTTGCGCACAAACGTCCGCACCTCATCGGTGCGATCATGCGGAAACCACGGCAGGGTGATGGCCACGCACCCCTCTTGTTGAAGCAACTTGGCCTGCTTCAGACCATCGTCGCAGAAATCCCGCACCCAGCTCGAACGAAGCTCCACCTTCTGTTCCAACCCCGCGTGGGCGATCGCCTGCAGCACGCGATACGCATACGCGTTGCCGCCTTGGCAAACCAAGACACCGATGCGGTTGGAAGCCCGACTTTCGCCACCCACCATGATGGGATGGCGCGCGATAAAGGTACCGCTGCCGATCCGCCGCACCACCGTCCCATCATCGACCAGCTCCTTCAACGCCCGACGCACGGTAAGGAAGTTGCAACCATAGTTGATCGCCAGACTCCGCTCCGCCGGCAGTCGCGCCCCCAAGGGCAACGTCTGCACCAACTGACGAATTTCCGCTTCTACCTGCTTATGTTTAAATTGGGGAACTTTCACGGGGATGAATGCTTGAGCCGTCGAATCCGACCGAAGCAAGAACAATGATTTCCGCTCTCCGGCGCAATCAAAATATAGCACTATGCTATGATTTCGAAAAACGCGACTAACCAACTCCTGTTTTCATTAACAATAAGCTCGTTACAAAGTTAATAGAACCCACTTACGTCGGTTTCAGAAAAAAAACCCACCCGATTTCCAACAATCAATAAAGTACTTGCATAGTCATATAGAATCTTCCAATAACTCATTCGCACAAGCGGTCGCCCTTTCTTTTTTTCGCCCCTTCGGAACCCCTCCCCTCTCCGGAAATGAACTCAATACCCCGCCCCCATGCCCCGACATACCGCCGCCTCGGAATTCGTCCGGAAAGCGGTTTCACCCTCGTGGAATTACTCACCGTGGTCGCCATCATCGGCGTGCTCGCGGCCATCATGATACCGGTGGTCGGCGGCGTGCGAGAACGCGTCAAGGCGTCCAACTGCGCCACCAACCTGCGCCAGACCGGACTCGCGATTCAGACCTACATCAGCGACAACCAGGGATTCCTTCCGCCAGTCGGACACCTCGGCATTGCTCCGTATTTTAATCCGGATACGCGCAACTTTCAGCAAGCCTTGCTGCCCTACTTGAGCGTCGCAAAAAGCACATCATGGGCCGCGTCTGGAAAATCCTATTCACCCACGCTCGATTGCCCGGGCTACAAAGGGACCGTCGGCACTTCGTGTTTCAGTATCCGGGAAACGGTGACGACCGCCGACGGTGAATCCCTCATTCCCTGGGCACGCCTCTTCGACATCGGAGGCGGCCGGATCATCATGACCCGCAAGCCCACCAAGCATTCACTCGTCCCGCCCAATGCCGTGGCGATCATCGATCGCAACCTTAGCGCCGCGGAACCCAACCACTCCGGTTTCCAAAACGCCCTCCACTTCGACTGGCACGTCGGCCGCGTGCCCGCAGCCAATTGATCTCCACCCCATGAAAACCCTGCCCCCCTCCGCCTTCGCCCGCTTCGCCACGCTGGCCTTTGGAATCACTTTCCCCGCCTTCCTGGTTTCCTTGGCACAAGGCCAGACCACCGGTTTCAACCAGACCGCCTCCGGCACTTATATCTACGACGACTCCGCCAACTGGGTGGATGGCGACATAAATGGTATTTGGGACCCGACACTCACCCTCGCCGGCAACCAAACACTGACCTTCGCCGCGAACACCTCGATCTCCACCGACCTGTCCTTCCGCTATGCGGGAAACGCGGACACCACCTTCCGCGGCACCGGCGGGAATTTCACCCTCACGCTCCAAGGCGACATCCTTCATCAGACCGCCGCTAACCGGACCATCACGATCGGCAGCACGTCGGCAAATCAGAACCTAAACGTCGACCTCGACGGCGCCGTGCGCACGTTCACCGTCTACGGCGGTGGCAACGGAGGTACCTTCGGGCGCACCCTTTCGTTTGTTAACAGTGTGTCGAATGGCGGCGTCATTGCCTCGGGCGGCGGATCCGGAGGCGGCTTGATTCGTTTCGCCGGCGCCTCCAACACCTTGGATTCCTTGAAGATCAGCGGAGCGGACGTCAGCGCTCACGGCGCCGCCAACACCGGCGTGAACACCGCCACCACGATCACCGGCGCCCTCACCGCGGGAACAGGCACCGGCTCGGTCACACTTACCACCGCTGCCTTGCGCAATACGCTGGTTCAAGCAGGCACGTTTTCCCGCGAAGCCGGTTCAACCCTCCTCTTCCGCGGTACCAATCTGGGCGTCAACTCGATCGCCTCGGCCACCGCCAACAGCAGCAACGTTCAATTTCTTTCCGCGCCTTCGCTCCGCGGCTCCGGCCCCGCCGGCACTTCGACCGTCGGCATCCTTGCCGGAGCGTTCGGGGACACCAGCGCCACTGGTTCGGGTTTCGGCGCAACCGGAGGGCTCGTAACCTATGACGCCGACAAAGGCGTGCGACTCCTCGACGCGTCCGAATACACGTCCTCCATCACCGATGGCCAGACGCAGCTCGACAACGTGAAGCTCGCCAACAGCTCCGGCACCGTCGCGACCACCACGCTGAGCACGACCACCACCATCAATTCGCTATCGATGGAGGTGACGGGCACCCCGGGCAACCAAGGCATCACCATCACCGAGAGCATGGCCTCGACGCTCAAAATCGACAGCGGCGTCATCTACGCCTACCAGAATGTCTCCTCGAACCCGACCTCCTCGGACGCGATGACCATCAGCGTGTCGACCTTGGACCTGAACGGCCAAGAGGGCATCATCCTCGCAAACACCCGAATGAACAGCTCCGGCGGCATCAGCAATGGAGGTCTGTTCATCAACTCGACCATCACCAACGCGAATGGCCTTACGATCGGCGACGGAATCGCCGGAAGCGCCAGCGGCTTTGTGCACTTGGGCGGTTCGGAAGCGAACACCTACACCGGACCCACCACCATCAACGGCGCGGCCGTTCGCCTGGGTAAGAGCGTGGCCAACACCTTCGGCGACATCGTGCTCAACCTGGGTGCCGTCATGAATTCGGGCAACCAGATCGCCGACTCCGCAAACCTCACCATCAACGGCGGCACCTTCTATCTCAACAGCACCAGTAACTCGGGCTCCGCCACCAGCGAGACGTTGAACAACCTGACCATGACCTACGGCACCGTCAGCGCCGGCTCCGGTCACAGCAACACCTTCAAGGTCAATGGCGATGCCAACCTCTCGGGCGGCTCAATCAACATGGCCCGCAACGCCAAGTTGGAAATTGCAGGCACGACGACGCTCTCCGGCGGCGTAATCTCGGTCGGCACCAACGACAGCACCACCGTCTACAACTCCCGGACCACGCTCGGCACGGTTAACATCACCAACACAGCCAAAGGCACCTCGCCCTACACTCCGATCACCATCGCGGCGGGCAACGCCATCGACCGACTCGGCGGCCATCTTGAGCTCACCGGCGATCTCACCTTCGCGGGAAACCTGAACACCAACACCGTGACCATCGCCGCCCCGACCGGCAGCGGCCTTCAGGGCGTCATGGCGCTGCGCGGCACCCGCACGTTTGACATCGGCGATGGCGCCGCTTCTCACGACCTTACCATCGACGCCCCCTTGATCGACGGCTCGCTCGACGGCGACCCCGTCATCGGCGGTCTCACCAAAACCGGCGCGGGCACCCTCGCCCTCACTGGAGTCAACACCTACTCCGGCAACACCACCGTCAGCGTCGGCGCGCTCACCCTCGCCGAAACCGGCTCCCTTACGTTCTACATCGGCGCCAACGGCGTGAACAACCGCGTCACCGGCTCCGGCACCGTCACGTTCAACGGCACCTTCAACTTCGACCTCTCCGGTGCCGACGCCACCGTGGGCAACAGCTGGACGATCGTCGACGTCAACACCTTGAACGAAAGCTTCACCGGCACGTTCATGGCCCAAGGATTCACCGAAAACAGCGGCGTATGGACGTTCGGCGACTACACCTTCAACGAATCCACCGGCCTCCTTACTTACGGTGCCGTCCCCGAGCCCGCCACCTACGCATTGCTCGCCGGCGCCGGCCTCCTCGGCTTCGCCGTCCTCCGTCGCAAGCGCCGCGACTCCTGATCGTCGTCAGCCCAGCCGAGCTCCCTGCCTCCAACCCTGCTCGCCGCCTCGCAAGGGCGGCGAGTCTTGCGTGAGTCTCCAAGAGCCCTCCGGCCATCCCTTTCCTTTTTCCATGCCAACCGTCCCTGCACTCCTTCCTCGCTGTCTCCTGCTAGCCGCAGGTCTGCTCTCCGCAGCCTTGCTCCCGCTTCGTGCGCAGGATGCCACGCCCCCGGCCGAAGTAACCGCCGCGCCCGTCGCGGCATCCTCGATCATCGCGAACTCCAACATGGAGACCGATGCCGACGCCGATGGTTGGCCCGATGGCTGGCCCATGCTCAAGTCCGGCGGGGCATGGGTGAACGAGGAGGGTAACCGCTTTATCCGCATGACCAGCCCCGCTCCCGGAGCGATGGTTATGCTCTACACCGAAGTCCCGATCCCCGAAGGCGTCGAAGCCCTTGAACTCACCTGGCGCCAGCGCGTCACCGGACTCAAGAGGGGCTCCAAATCCTGGTTCGATGCCCGCATCATGATGGAATTCATGGACGCCGCCCGCGAAAAGGTCGGCCCGTCCCCCAAACCCGCCGCCACCGGCAAGGACACCGATGGCTGGGTGGAGCGGTCCACTCAGTTTCTCGTTCCCGCGGAGGCACGCATCCTCAAGTTCATGCCCGCCCTCTTCAACGTCCAGGCCGGCACCTACGACCTCGATGACATCGTGCTGAAGCCCACCGATGCGGCTCCGATTCGCGCCGCCGCCGCCGAAGCCGCCGCCGCCCGCGCCGCGAAACTCGCGGCCGAATCCACCGCCCGCCAAGCCAAGGCCTCCGCCTCCTTCGCCGCCGGCAACCCCCTGGTCTCCAACGGCAATTTCGAAACGCCCGGCAAGGGCGGGACCTCGCCCGCAGACTGGTCCGTCCCCAAGGGCAACGGCAGCTGGGAAATCGAAGGCGAAAACCACTTCCTGCGCCTGACGAGCACCGAGCCCGGCAAGACGGTCCTGACGTTCCGTTCCATCACGCTCCCCGCCGATGCCAAAGCATTCGAACTCTCTCTTCGCTGGCGCATCACCGGCCTCAAACCCGGTCCGCAACCTTGGTTCGATGCCCGCATCATGATGGACATCAAAGATGCCGCCGGCAATAAGCTCAAACCCCAGCCTTCCCCGCTCTACACCCGCGGCAACACCAAGGACGGCGCCTGGGTCGAACGCTCCACGAGTTTCCTCGTTCCCGAAGGCGGAGTCACCCTCGACCTCATGCCTTCTCTCTTCAACGTGAAGTCCGGCACCCTCGACCTCGACGACATCGTCCTCAAGCCCACCGACCCCGCCATCATCCTCGCCAAACAAAAGGAGCGCGAAGCCATCGCCGCCAAGTCCCGCGTCCCCGTCGAACAGGACAACAAGGCCAAATGGCCCGCCGAAATCCGCGCCCAAGGCAATCGCCTCGTCACGGTCGACGGCGGCAAGGAGGTCTGGCTCCAAGGCATGAACGTCGCCAGCCTCGAGTGGAGCGTCACCGGCGAGCAGGTTCACAAATCCGTCGTCGTCGGCATCGACGAATGGAAGGGCAACGTCATCCGCCTCCCCGTCAAACACGACTACTGGTTCGGCCGCAAAGGCCAGTCCGACGGCGGCGCCTCCTATCGCGCGGTGGTTGACCAGGCCATCACCCTCGCCGCCAACCGCGGCGCCTATCTCGTCCTCGACCTCCACACCTACCGTGCGCCCAAGGACGAATACCTCGAGTTCTGGACCGACGCCGCCACCCGCTACAAAAACCACCCCGCCGTCATCTTCGATCTCATGAACGAACCCCACGGCATCACGTGGGAGGTATGGCGCGACGGCGGTTTCGTCGGCGAAAAGACGGACCGTGACGAAGCCACCTTCCTCACCCCCGAAGAACGCGCCAAGGCCCAGGGTTTCCAGTCCCCCGGCATGCAGAAGATGCTCGATACCGTTCGCGCCACCGGAGCAAAAAACATGGTCCTCGTCGGCGGCCTCGACTACGCCTACCGCCTCGACGGCATCGTCAACGGCTTCGGACTCAAAGACTCCACCGGCAACGGCATCATCTACGCCTGCCATATCTATCCGTGGAAGAGCCAATGGCAGAAGATGCTTCTCGATGCCGCCGCCCTCCACCCGATCCTCCTCGGCGAGGTCGGTGCCGACGCCAAGAAAATGACCTTCATGCCCCTCGAGCAGCAGGAAGACTGGGAAACGTGGGTGCCCGCCATCCTCGGCCTCATCCAGCAGCACAAACTCAACTACACCGCCTGGTGCTTCCACCCCGGCGCCAGCCCGCGCATGCTTCTGGATTGGAACTACACGCCGACGCCGTTCTGGGGTCAACAGGTCAAGGATGCCCTTTCTGGCAAGCAGTTCCCGCCCCCCGACCGCCTCCGCTAACCTCCGCATCGTTCTCTTACTCGTTCTCGTTCTCCTCCGAAACCTCGCCCCCTCGATCTCCATACCGAGAGAACGAGAACGAGTAGGAGAACGAGAACGAACAAGGAACCCCCTTCCCCTCCATGCCTTCCTGCTCTCCTCACTGGTCATTGGACATTGGACATTGGTCATTCCTCCCTGGACATTGGTCATTCCGCGCCACCGCGGCCGCCTTCGCCCTCTCCATTGTCGCCCACGCCCAGGCCGCCGACACACCGGCCCCCGCCCCTGCGGTCGACCCTACTCGCACCCGCAGCCGCGCCTACCCCCAAGACCCGCCCGCCGAAACCCCCGATCCCGCCAGGTGGCCCAAGGAACTCAAGGTTTCCGGTAACCGTTTGGTGGATACGGACGGCAAGGAGGTCTGGCTCCAGGGCGTCGCCGTCCCCGGGCTCGAGATTCGTCCCGAAGGCCACGGCGCCGTCTTCTCCACGCTGGTCGCCATCGAGGACTGGAAGGCCAACTGCGTCCGTCTTGCCGTGAAGGACGACTACTGGTTCGGCAAGGGCAAGCCCGGCAAGGAAACCGTCGGCCAGTCCGATGGCGGCACCGCCTACCGCGCCCTGATCGACAACGCCGTCAACGTTGCCGCCAATCGCGGCGCCTACCTCGTCATCGACCTCCACGTTTACCGCGCCATCCGCGACGAACACCTCGCATTCTGGACCGAAGTCGCCACCAAATACAAAAATCACCCCGCCGTCCTCTTCGACCTCATCAATGAACCGCACGGCATCAGCTGGGACGTGTGGCGCAACGGCGGTTTTGTCGCCGAGAAAAGCAAAAAGGTCGTCGATGAAACCGCCTTCCTGAGCGAAGCCGAAAAGAAAAAGAACGAGGGCTTCACCACCCCGGGCATGCAAAAAGCCGTCGAGCACATCCGCGCACTCGGCACCCGCAACGTCCTGATCGCCGGTGGCCTCGACTGGGCCTACGACCTTTCGGGAATTGTCGATGGCTACGAGCTCAAGGACACGCCTGAAGGCAACGGCATCATGTATTCGTCCCACATCTACCCCTGGAAGAGCGACTGGGCCGGAAAGGTTCTCCGCGCCGCCGAAAAACACCCGATCTTCCTCGGCGAGGTCGGTGTCGATAAGATCAAAATGGATTTCCTCCCCCTCGACCGCCAGGAGGACCCCGAAACGTGGGCGCCCGACATGCTCGGCCTCATTCAAAAATACCGCCTCAACTGGACCGGCTGGTCGTTCCACACCTGGGCCACCCCCGTGATGCTCGCCGACTGGAACTACACGCCCACTCCTTTCTGGGGCGCCCCTGCCAAAGCCGCGCTCTCCGGGCAGCAATTCGAACTGAAAAAAATGCGCTGAACCGTAGAGGCGGGGCTCGTCCACGCCCGCCACAGGCGTCCCCTCCCCGGTCCGCGCCCGCCTTTGTCCGCCAACGTCCGCCCGTCGCCGAGCGCCGCGACCAGTCCGCGGCGATCCTCGACGCGCTGGAGACGCCGTCGTCCACCACCCCGTGCACGGCGAAATCTGAGCGTATTAGACGTATCGATACGGCGACCATCACCTCATGCTCAAGTCCACCCACGCCGGCACCGGCTTCATGCACGAATCGTTCACCGCCGACGATTCCGCCAGGTTCAGCCGCCCCTGGTTCGCGTGGGCCGACAGCCTCTTCGGCGAACTGATCGTCACGCTCGCCCGCGAACGTCCGCACCTGCTCACACCTGCTCGTCGTGCTTGAAGGCCCGCGGCGACTGGCCGGCCTTTTGGCTGAACCAGCGCGAGAAGGCCGAGATCGACTTGAAGCCCACCTCGAAGGCCACCTGCTTGATGGCCATCGGCGAGCTGCGGATCAGCGTCTTGGCGCGGGTGAGCTTCCGGCTCTCGAAATACTGGTGCGGCGTCATGCCGAACTGCCGGGTGAACAGACGGTTCAACTGGCTGACGCTGAGCCCGCTTTCGTCCAGCAGCTCCTTTTCCGTGAGCGCATGGTCCAGCGGCAACTCGTCGAGCCAGGCGACCACCTGCAGGATGCGCGGATCGACCCTGGCCAGCCGTGATGGCACCGCTCCCTGCCCGAGCATCGTCTCGACGTAGACCGACAACCACGCGTCGAGCGCGCGTTGAAACCGAAAATGCGTCAGCAGGTCCGTCTTTCGCCATGGCATGTCGGCCCCCACCCCGGGGATCGCGCGGGAGACGGTGCGGATGAGCGCGCGCGTCTGCCGCTCCAGCTTCTCCGCCTCGCCGGCCGGAATCACGGTGGCCACCGGCGCGTTGAACAACGGCTCGCCCCCCGGCCAATACAGCCGAAAGCGCACCGTCAGGATATGCAGTCCCGGTTCGGCCCGCAGCAGGCGCGGCCCCTGATGCGGCAGGAACCAATTGCCCGGCCCCGCCTTGATCCGACCGGCGTCGGTCTCCACCGACATCTCCCCCTTCAGGATCAGAAAGACCGACTGCCCCGGCGCCTGGTAGCGCTTGCTGCGTATCGGCGTTTCCATGACGGTCTCGTGCGCCCAGATCAGCTCGGACTGCAGATGCCCGAGCTCGGTGAAGCTCAGCTCCCAGTTGGGACGTTCCGTTTCGGCCTGTTCCGGAGGCATGATCGACCGTCCACAAGAGGCCCTCCTTTGAATTTGGCAAGCGCCGAGCCTGCGCCGATGCGCCATTCGGTCAAATTTTGGGGCAAATCGGACAACCCACAAAACTGGTCTGAACCGGTTGCTCCGATTTTATTCAAACGTGCACGCTTCGTGCCGCGCCCCAATCCCCGATCTCTTCTTTCAACCGCCCCCCATCATGATGATGAACAAACCCACCACCTCCCCGCTCCCGCGCACCGCGCGTTTCCGCCTGCCCGTTTTCGCCGGCGTCGCACTGCTGAGCACCGCTCTGCATGGCGACACGATTTTCCAAACGATCGATCAAGCCAGCGGCGGCACCTCCACCAACTGGTCCGAAACTATCTGGGGCGACCCCGCCGCCTCCCCCACTTCCGGTAACGACTATGTCTCCGACGGCATGACATTGCGGACCAACAACAACAGTGGCACTACTACCTTCGCCGGTGATACACTGACGATGATCAACTCCACGTTGATCTTCCGTCGGTCCTCGCGCGCCAACTTCATCCTGGATGGTGCCACCTTCAGCGCAGTCACCAATGGCGCTATCGATGGCACCATGATCTTGGCTGCCGGGAAAACCGCGACGTTCGACACCAACACCCGCTCCCCTTCCCTCACCGCGACCCTCTCCGGCAGCGGCACGTTCACTAAGACGGGGGTCGGCACTCTCACCGTCACCAACGCCGCCAATACCTATACCGGCACGTGGGTCGTCACTCAAGACACCCTCACTTCTTCCACCGCCGGCTCCTTCGATACCGTCGGCACGTTTGATGTCTCCGGCGGTCTCCTCGACATCGGCTACGCCTTC
>JANJTQ010000177.1 GCA_024711005.1 Opitutaceae bacterium
CAACGGCGCACAGCGAGAGAGCGACGCCCATCAAAACGCCGCAAATCCTTCCACGACCCATCGGCTCAGGATACCGAGCCGCGCCGCCTGTGGATGCTGAATTCAGGATCGCGCCGCGCGGTCGAGTTCGTCGAGCCGGAAGCGGACGCTCAGGATGTACGGCGGCTGCCCTTCGGTCCAGTGCCCGTAGGTTGTGGCCACGAACGTGCCGTCGGGCAGCAGGTCAAGGCCGCTGTAAGCGCAGTCCCAATCGTGCTTGTTGTCCTTCAAGCGGAAGCGCAACTGGCCCGGACGACCGTTGACGACGTCCTCCCAGCGACCGACCCAGCCCACCCAATCGCCAACCGTCGGGCTGGCTTTGTCGGTGTCCCGGAACACGATCACGAGCCGCCCATCAGGGGCGTACTTGGCCACGTGCCGGTCGCCAGTCAGGGCCTTGGGCAGTTCGCGCGGCCAGGACCAGGTCTTCGCCTCGTCGGTGGTGAACATGACGTGCGAGTTGCGGACGCGCTTGTTCTCGCGCAGGAGCATGGCGAGGGTCTTGCCGTCCGGCGAGCGCACAGTACCCGGCTCGCACAGGTGGATGTCGGAGCTGCCCCAGATCGCCTCGGGGTAGGACCACGTTTTGCCGCCATCGGCTGTGAACGACTGGAACAGGGTCATGTGCGGTCCCGCCGGGCCGCCCGCATGGAGGAACCGGCCATCGTCGTGGAACAGGGCGACGTAGCGACCGTCGGCCAGCCGCTCGACGCTGCTCATCACCACGATGCCGCCCCACGTGCCGACGGGTTCGAGCGGTCCCCACGTCGCCCCATCGTCCTCGCTGATGGCTCTTCGCGCGGGGTTCAGGCCCGACCAGAGAACCAGCCGCGCCTTGCCGTCCGGTCCGGTCAGCCGGTGAATGGTGGGCGTTTCGAGGCTGGTCGCCCAGTTCTCGGGCGTAGGCAAGCGGTCGCTCCACGTCTTGCCGCCATCGGTCGAGCGTTTGTAGAGGATCGCGCCTCGTCCGTGGCCCTTGGGATACACGCAGAGGATGGTCTTGCCGTCGGGCAGCAACAGGGTGGTGGGGTGGCCGAGGTACTGCCCCGCCTCTCGGTCCACAACGACCTGCCGGTGGGTTTCGGCGTCAAGGTCCACAAACGGCATGGGCTGGTAAGTGGCCATCGCCATGGCGAAGCACAGCATGGTGGAACTCTACCACAACAGATTCTGGGGAGCGAGGGAGCGTGACCCTCCCGAAGCTCTCGCCGGTGCGCCAAACACCTGCGAGGCATAGGCCTTGCCTCCCTGGATTGCCACGCCGACGCCCAGATGGCGGTAGTCGCCAAGGAGGTTCTTGCGGTGGCCGGCGGAGTTCATCCACATGCGTACAAACCGCTTCGCCACTTCTGCCGGGTCCTTGAGCGGCAGCCCTTCGAACATCGTGAACTCCCTTCGCATGGTCTGGCTTTGCTCGCAAGCCGCCTGATTCAGTCGAAGGTCGGTCGTCAGCGCGGGCCAATCCGCCTTGTCCCGTTCCTCGTTTGAGTCGGAAAGAGCCAGCTGTTCGAATTGCTCGGCGACCCTGCACTACCAACGGTGCCTGATCTGCGACCGTGTAGATGAACAGCCTCAACGCCAACATAGGAACCAGAGTTCCACTTGGTCCTTCTTAACGCATCACCTTCCTCGTTTCCTTAATCCAGTCACCTTGGTGGAAAGCTGGACGGTCAAGCAATATGGCAGAAGGTGCCCCATTGAAACCAATCAGAATTGCCCAGTTGCCGTGGACCGTGGTAACGCCTAGAGGCGCCGACGGGTTGGCGTAGAAGCAACTCATCGCATACCATTCCCGTGGGTCTTCGATGGACGCAAGATTCAGCCGAATTGTGCCTTGAATGCCCTGCGCCTCGCGTTCAAGCCCCTTCGGAATCGCGTCTTGGAGCGAAGCGGTCCTCACGGTTGTCTGATCGCTCGGTTCTCCACTCAGGGCGCGCAACTCAGGCAAGCCCTCTGCGAGCCCAACCCCAAAGTCCTCCTCCTTGGCGCCACCGAGAATCAAGCACTTCTTCCAAGCGCCGATGTCGCCCTCAAGATAGACGCCTGGCTCGTTTGGACTCCCCGAGGTGTGCGTCGCGTAAGGGGGAATGTATCCATCGTGATCGAACGCATAGACGAGCATGGCGCGTCCCAGGCGACCATAGCGCTTCATACCGTCCAACAACGTCTCCTCCTGGCTACCCTCATCCGCGGATCTTGACGTCTCCTGAACTCCGCAGCCGAGCGCAATCCACAAGGCCACGGCTGCCAAAGTCATTCGAAGCAACAGGATCCTCCGCACGCCTCTCCACCTGACAGGCACCTGCAACCAGCTGGCGACAGGCTTCGCTTGAATCCTGAAAGGCAGTCAGATGCCGAGTAGACGCCTCCCGAGCACTGCACCGCCATTCCCGATGATGAGCAGGTGACGTACTTCTTCGCCCCGATGTCATCCACCTTGTAGTACTCGCCAGGCCCATAGTACGAACAGAGTTTGCCACAAGCGTCCATTGTTTGATGGCAACAAGGGCTGGGAGTGTCGGCACTCGACAAGGAACGAATACCCATGGTCACAACCATAAGCAAACAACACCCTGAGAAAATCAAGCCCATTGACATTCGCATGAACGCAGTTTACAGTGATGGTCTTTGGTTGTCAATAGTGGAACTTCGTCCACCTTTTAACAACGAAAACCAAATCTCTTGACGCTACCGAGTCACGGAAGGACTTCCTTCATTTGACGGCTAGAATCCCGACCAAGCATCTCGACGCTCTCTGACGGGATACACCGTTGGCTCGGATGCGTTGCCGCTGCGATCCACGCGTTCGACACGCACTTGCGCCAGAGTGGCACCATGGCGTGTGAGGGGCACGACGACTTCGCTGCGTCCTGCGGGATGGATTTCATAGATCCATTGGCCGCCGTAGAGCGCATACACCACCATCCACAGCGCCGCTTCTC
>JANJTQ010000180.1 GCA_024711005.1 Opitutaceae bacterium
GGCACGTCTGTCTCCGAAAGGAGTTTCAAATTAAAACCAACTGGAGAGCCGGATGCGGGAGACCCGCCAGTCCGGTTCGGAGGGAGGGGCGGGTTTAATCCCCGTCCCTACCCCTATCATATCGATCATTCTCCCGCGGCCGCCAACACGCGGGCGAAGGGGGTGGTTTCGAGCGATCCGAATAACGCGTGACGGGTGAGTTTGGCTTTCGACAACGCCGGCGAGGAGAGTCCGCAGAGGAGACGCGTCACTTGTCTTGGCGTGGCGAGCGCGGCGGGGTGTTGCACACGCAGGGTCGCCAGTTCGGAGGCGGGCAACGTGAAGGGTTTTTCGGGCCGCTCCAGCGACACCGCCGCGTCGCCCGAGCAGCGTCCGCAGTGGCCGCAGTCGCGGCCGAGGTCTTCGCCGAAGTAGGCGAGCAGGCGGCGCACGAGGCAGCCTTCGCCGGAGAGAAGTTCGGCCACGGCCGCGCTGCGGGCGAGGTCGGCGCGTTCGCGCGCGGCGAAGCGACGGCTGAGTTCGGCGGCGAGCGCTCCCGGATCTTCGGGGGGGCGCACCATGCGATAGCCTTGGCGCACTCCGGCGGCGCGCAGCGTGATGTCGCCTTTTTCCTCAAGGAAGTTGAGCGCTTTGACGATGCGCTCGCGGTCGCACTTGAGTGCGTCCGCGGTGTCGGCCAGTTCGACGGTGTGCCAGGTGCGGCCGATTTTCGCGGCGGCAAAGAGGTCGCGCAAAAAGGCCTGCCGCGCGGCGTCGAAGCGCGCGAGGATGTCGTCGGTCGGGCGCAGGAACTGCCATTGATAACTTGTGTAGAAAGGCGCGGTCGCGGTGAGCGTACCGTCCAGTTCAAGGTAGGTGAGGGCGGTGGAGACGACGAGCGGGCGGATGTCGTGCCGTTGCGAGAGTTCGTAGCCGGAGACATCGAACAGGTTGCCGGCGGGGCGGTTGTCGAGGAGCGCGGAGACAAATCCGGCGAGCGCCTCGGGCGTGGGCGTGTCGCCGTAGGTGAAGTTTTCCAGCACGGTGAGGTCTTCGCCGGCGGCGAAAATTTCGCAGTGCGAAGGTGCGCCATCGCGGCCGGCGCGGCCGATTTCCTGCGCGTAGTTCTCGATGCTCTTCGGAAGGTTGTAGTGGTAGACCGTGCGGATGTCGGCTTTGTCGATGCCCATGCCAAAAGCGATGGTTGCGACAACCACGCGATCGGTCGCGGACATGAAGCGGTTTTGCACGGCTTCGCGCGCCTCGGATTCCATGCCGGCGTGATAGGCCTCGGCGATGAAGCCCGCGTCGGCGAGGGCGGTGGCGACGCGTTCGGCGGTTTTCTGCAACGTCACGTAGACGATGGTTGGGCCGGGCGGGCGTCCACGGAGGCGCTCGATGAGGAGGGCGGTGCGTTGTCCGGGCTGGCATGCGGTGGCGCGGAGAAAGAGATTGGGGCGATGGAAGCCGGTGTGCACGTGAGCGGCGGGTTCGATGGCGAACTGCCGGCAGATGTCGGCGGCGACGCCGGGGGTGGCGGTGGCGGTGAGCGCGAGCACGCGGCCCACGCGCAGTTCGCGGGCGAGGCGGGCGAGCTTGAGGTAATCGGGGCGGAAATTGTGACCCCACTCCGAAATGCAGTGGGCCTCGTCGATCACGAGCAGGTCGATGCGGAGCTCCTTGAGGCGGGCGAGAAAACGCTCGTTGGAGAAACGCTCGGGTGCGACGTAGAGAAGTTTGAGCGTGCCGGTGCGTAGTGAGTCTTGGATACGGGCGAACTCCTCGCGGGAGACGCCGGAGTCGAGGCGGGCGGCGGCGATGCCGCGTTTTTCGAGGAAGTCCACCTGGTCCTTCATCAAGGCGATGAGCGGAGACAGGACGACGGTGAGACCTTCGAGGAGCAGGGCGGGAAGCTGATAGCAGAGGCTCTTGCCACTGCCGGTCGGGAAGACGGCGAGGGAGGAGCGTCCGGCGAGCAAGTGGGCGATCACCTCGGCCTGCCCGGGGCGGAACGTGGAGAAGCCAAAACGTTCGCGGAGGACGGCATGGGCGGAGTCGAGGGAAGACATGAAGGTGAGGGAGACGGACGTGAGGGCGGGATCTCCGGAATCCCGGAAAGCGTCTTGATTCGTGTCCATGCAGTCGAGCTTTCCGAATTCAGGTGGCAGCCGAGGTAACGAGGCTGGTTGATGGAGGCTGAAGAGAACCCAGCCTCGTTACCTCCCAAGAAACATGGCCCTTCCCGGCCCACGCCAACCCAGTTTCTTGGGGTTCCAACTCTGCCGCGCAGCGCCTCAGTCCCGGTGCTCGGCTGCTACGTTCGACTGCGGCGCTGCTGTGCGATCTCGAAATGGAGCCTGCGGGCAGACGATGGTTTGAGGTGGTACGAGTGTCTCGCCTCCCATGCCACCTTTTCGATCACCAGCGGCGCGGCGATCAGCGACGCCGACGGCGGAGGCCGGCGAAGAGGATGCCGCAGAGTCCTGTGAGAAGGGCGGCGGAGGAAGGCTCCGGGACGGCGAACAGATAGCCGTTGGCGTCGATATCGACGGCGAAGCCGTTGAGCGTGATCCGGGCGAGCTGGGTTTCGCCGAGGCCGTTGATGTCGGAACCGAACCGGATGCTGTCGAGGCTCTCGTCGAAATTGACGATGCCGAGGGTGACGGATTCGTCCCAGGCGAGGGCGCTGCTGTCGGCAAAGAGGAGCGAGACGTCGCCGTCGCCGAGATCGATGAGGGAACTGGCGGTGAGCTCCAAGGTGCCGAGGCTTTGGTTGAAAGCGGTGTCGAGGACGCCGCCCGCCATGACGAGGCCGGAGGAGGAAGCGAGGCTGTTGACTGCCCCGAGCCGGAGGGTGCCGCCGGTGAGGGTGGTGACACCGGTGTAGGTGTTGACGCCCTCGAGTAGGAGGGTGCCGGCACCGGTCTTGATGAGGCCTCCGGTGACGGAGCCATCGGCGAGCACGGCCTGAACGGTGAGATCGTCGTCGGCCGCTCCGTCGCCGATGGTGAAGGTGCGGATGCCTTCGAGGCTGACGGTGCCCTCGCCGCCGCCACTGGTGGCGGCGGCAGCCGTGATGGAGACGGTGTTGGCGTTGGAGCCGTTGCCGATGAACGTGACGTTGCCTTTGAGGACGAGTTCGCCGCCGGCGACGCCGGGGGCGGTGCCGCCGCCGAGGGCGATGGCGGTGTAGGGACCGGAGTCGGTGTTGGTGAGAGTGAGGTCACCATCGAGGGTCATCCGGGTGGTTTGGGAGGTGCTGTTGGCGCGGAGGATGTCGATGAACCCGCCGTTGAGGGCGAGGTCGCCGGAGAGGTTGGCCTTGTGGCCGCGGGTGACGTTCCAGGTGCCGCCGGAGACAGTGGCGTTGCGGAGGTTGGTGATGCCGCTGCTGGTTCCGCTGGCCCCGCTGGTGAGCATGCCGCCGTTGAGGGTGAGATCGCGGAAGGTTTCGTGCGCGCCGGAGCCGGAGTTGGTGGCTCCGCCTTTTTGGGTGAGCAGGCCACCGTTGATGGTGATGTCGGAGGTGTCGGCGATCTGGTTGCCGGTGTTCTGTACGGTGCCGCCGTTGACGACGAGGTTGCCGATGATGGCGGTGGCTCCGCCGGTTTTGGCGAGGCGGACGCCGCCGCTGTTGACGGTGGTGACTCCGGTGTAGGTGTTGGAGGCGGTGCCGGCCATTTCGAGGACGCCGGTCTGGCCGGTAAGGGTGAGACCATTGCCCGCATCGTTGGTAATGGCGCCATTGATGCGGAGGAGGGCACCGCCGATGCCGTTGGAGGAGCCGACGGTGGCGAAGATGAAGACGCCCTCGGTGGCATTGAGGTCGAGGGTGTTGTTGATGGTCATCTCCGCGCCGGCGTTGGCGGGGCTGAGGGAGGAGGCGTGGAGCACGCCGCTGTTGAGGGTGAGCGCGCCGGCGCCGTCGAGGGTGATGGCGGAGGAGGCGGCGGTGACCGAGAGGGAGAGGGAGTTGATGGTGGTGGCCGAGTCGAGCGTGGTGACGGCGGCGATGCCGGAGCTGTTGGCGAGGCGGACGTTGTCGAGGGCGGGCTGACCATCGGTGATGGAGGCGGCGTATTCGGTGGCGGTGTCGAGGAGGCGGACGCCACGGGTTGCGTCGTAGGTGACGAGGCCGCCGGTGGCGCTGGCGCCGTTGCCGCTGGTGAGGGTGTCACCGAAGACGCCCTTGATGATGCCGAGGGTTGTTTGTCCGGCGGAGCCGGTGCCTCCGACCAGAGTGGGGGCGGTGGTGAAGTGGATATTCGCGTGCCCGGCGGTCTGGTCGGCGATGGTGGCCTGGCCGAGATTGGAGCCGCGCAAGAGCAGGGTGGCTCCGTGCTCGCGCACGAGGGTGCCGGCGGAGAGTTGCGCGGAGCGCGAGGCATTGGCGGTCACGGTGACGGTGTTATGTCCGGCGGTCGCGGTGAGGGCGCCGGAGATGGTGTCGAGCGAGTTGGCTCCGGAGTTGCCGGTGACGTTGAGACTTGCGCCGACGTTGCTGCCGGCGCCGTCGAGCGTGACGCTTTGGGCGCGGGTGGTGCCGGTGTTGCCGCTCGTGGTGCTGTTGAACTGGAGGACGGAGTTGCTGGAGCCGCCGGCCTGGACGGTGACGTCGGAGTTGGCGACGCTGCCGTTGGCGCCGTTGAGGGCGAGCACGCCGGAGGTCACGGTGGTGGTGCCGGAGTAGGTGTTGGCGCCGGAGAAGTTGATGGTGCCGCCGCTGGTGACGACGCCGCCGTTGGAGATGACGTTGACGAAGCCGAGGGAGCGGCCGGAGCCGACGGTGAAGGTGCGGGTCGCGCCGCCGAGATTGACGTTGAGGGCCTGGTCGGCGGAGGAAGAGCCGAAGTTGACCGTGCGGGAGTTGGAGGCGGTGTTGTGCAGGATGTCGCCGCCGAGGGTGAGGGTGAAGTCGCCACCGGTGCCGCGCAGGGTGAGATTTCCGCTGCCGGTGTATTCGAAGGACAGTCCGGTGGAGAGAGCGGTGTTGGCGTCGAAGGTGACGGTCTGCGAGGAGGGGATCGTCAGGGATGGGTCCCAGATACCGTTGATGTCGCCATCGACCCAGTTGGCGGGGGTGTTGTAATCGAACGGCCCGGTGCCGGTCTGATTGAAACCGGTCGTCTGGGCGGAGGTGAGCGGGGCGAGAAGGGCGAGTGCCGTCGAGGCGGCGAGAGTTTGAAGCAGACGGAGGGATACGCTGTGTTCCATGAGTTCCTTTCGACGTTTTTCCGGACAAACCGGAGGGGTTAAGGTCAAGGGGAGTGCGCTCACCCTACGCTCCGATGCCGGCATGCCAAAACTATAATGCCCCCGGAGCCAGGGGCGGCCGACCTTCTTGACGGCTACAATTTCATGGCAACACGGCGCAACCAGCTGCAGACGGATGAAAGCGGCAAAAGCACCCGGGAAGCCGACGCCTTGACGAGGCTGTAAATCACTACATTTGCTGGCGGAAGAGCGACCAGAAGCAGTCGGTGAGCCGGGTCAGCCAGGGGCGATTTTCCCAGTCCGCGAGGGTGACTTCGCGCGAACGGGTTTTGTCGTCGGCAAAGGTGCGTTCCATCTGTGCGGCGAATCCTGCGTCGTAGACATTGAGGTTGGCCTCGTCGTTGAGGCGGAAGGCGCGGTTGTCGAAGTTGGTCGAGCCGATCGACGACCACAGCGTGTCCGCGACCATGATTTTCGCGTGCAGCGTGGTTGGTTGATATTCGTGAATCTTGATGCCGGCTCTGAGAAGCGGTCCCCAGCGGGCGCGGCTGGCCCGGCGGACGAGCGGCCCGTCCGTGTGGGGGCCCGGTGTGATGACCTCGATCCGCACGCCGCGATGCGCGGCGTCGATGAGCATCCGGGTGATGAGGTCGTCGGGCACGAAGTAGGATTGTTCGAGCAGGAGGCTGCGGCGGGATGCGGCGATGGAGAGCAGGTACATCAGGCGGATGTTCTCACTGCCTTCGTCGGGCGAGCTGTGAAACATCTGGGCGTACAGGCTGCCCGCGGATTCGAGCGGCGGGAAAAAATCGCCGGTGTGTTCCACCTTGGCCCGGCCTTTGATCCAGTTGACCATAAAGACGGCCTGCATGCGCCCGACGACCGGGCCCTCGATTCTAAAATGGGTGTCGCGCCAGTGCCGCGGGTCCTGGGCGTGTCCGGTCCACTCGTCGCCGATGCCGACGCCACCGGTGAACCCGATGCGGCCATCGACCACGAGCAGCTTGCGATGGGTGCGGTTATTGATGCGCGTGAGATGATACCACCTCAACGCATGGTAACGCAGGACCTCGCAACCGGATGATTTGAGTTGGTCGATCAACGCGGGCTCCATGCGGGCGGAACCCACCCAATCCAGGAGGATGAGGACGCGGACGCCGGCACGCGCCCGTTCGGAGAGGCAGTCGGCGAACCGGTGTCCGATATCGCCCGACCAGTAAATAAACGTCTCGAACGTGATGGTGTGTTGCGCGCCGCGGATCGCATCCAACATGGCCGGGAAAATCGCGTCGCCGTTGAGCAGTTCGGTCACGGCGTTGCCGCCTTGGAGTGAAGGGCCGAGCAGCGTGCCCAGCGTGCGGGTGAATTGGGGGTCGTCGACACCGTAGGGCGAGTCGACGGCGTGCTGCACCTTTTTTTCGCTGCGCACGAAGTTCGCGAGCACCGTGAAAAGAAGAATACCAATGCCGATGCCGAGGATGATGAACCACATGCGGTGCGCCCGATTTTTTTCGGAACGGGCATCGCGGGAGAGACCATCGATTGGCCGGAGAGTTACGCGCCGGGGCAACAAAAAGCCCCGCGCCGGTGAGGGCGCGGGGCGGGAGGATCGGGAGTGACTTGTCGAAGGATCAGGCGGTGTCGCCGGAGCCTTGATAGGTGGCGTCACCGAAGCCGAGGATCGGATAGAAGATGAAGCCCAGGAACGCCAGGCCGATGCCGAAGCCGGCTCCCTTGCCAAAAGCCTTGGCGAGGTCGATCGCCACGATGATGCCGATTACGATGTTCACGAGCGGAATGAACAGGAGGAGCAGCCACCAGCCTGGTTTACCGGCGATCTTAAGCATGATGTAGGCGTTGTAGATCGGAACGATGGAGGCCCAGCCGGGCCGGCCAGCCTTGGTGAACACTTTCCAGAAGCTGGCGATGAGGAGAAAAATGATCGCGAGCTGAAAAACGAGGGCGATGGCGGGACTCATAGTTTGGAATGGTGGTTGGATTGATGGAGACGGAACTGCGGACGGAACGAAGTCGTAGTTTTTGCAAGCCGTATGATCAAGACTCTTAAAGCAGGTGGTGGACTGAGCCTGTGGAGGGGTGTGCGCTTTGGGTTTTGAGATGAAAAAGCCCCGCGCCGGTGAGGGCGCGGGGCTTGAGGATTTCGGAGCGCCTGCAAGCAGGCGGCCTACGTCGGAAGAATTACTTCTTCTTTTTGGCGGGGGCCTTCTTGGCGACCTTGGTGTTGGCACGCTTTTCCTCGATCGCGGCTTGGGCGGCGGCGAGGCGGGCGACGGGCACGCGATAGGGCGAGCAGGAGACATAGGTCAGGCCCACTTTATGGCAGAACTTGACCGAGTCCGGATCGCCGCCGTGTTCGCCGCAGATGCCGAGCTTGATGCCGGGGCGGGTCTGGTTGCCCTTCTCGGCGGCGATCTTCACGAGCTGGCCGACACCGGTCTGGTCGATCGAGGCGAAGGGGTTCTTCTTCACGATCTCGTTTTCGGTGTAGGCGCCGAGGAAGCTGCCGGAATCGTCACGGGACATACCGAGGCAGGTCTGCGTGAGGTCGTTCGTGCCGAAGCTGAAGAACTCGGCGGTCTGGGCGATCTCGTCGGCGGTGAGGGCACCGCGCGGGATTTCGATCATGGTGCCGACGGAGTAGCTGATCTTCACCTTCTTCTCCTTCTGAACGAGAGCGGCGACCTCGTGGACGATGGCGACCTGGAGATCGAGCTCCTTCTTGAAGCCGACGAGCGGGATCATGATCTCGGGCTTGGCCTTGAAGCCGGCCTTGTTGGCATCGGCGGCCGCTTCGAGCACGGCGCGGGCCTGCATGCGGGTGATCTCCGGGAACTTGATGCCGAGACGGCAGCCACGGAAGCCGAGCATGGGGTTGAATTCATGCAGCTCGTGCACACGGGCCATGATCTTTTCGACCGGGATGTCGAGCTTCCGGGAGAGATCCATCTGCTGCTCCTTGGAGTTCGGGAGGAACTCGTGCAGGGGCGGATCGAGGAAGCGGATGGTGGCCGGGAAGCCCTTGAGCGCCTTGAAGATTCCGAAGAAGTCGTCGCGCTGGTAGGGGAGGAGCTTGGCGAGGGCGGCTTCGCGGTCCTCGAGGCTCTCGGCGAGGATCATCTCGCGCATGGCGTCGATGCGATCACCTTCGAAGAACATGTGCTCGGTGCGGGTGAGGCCGATGCCGACGGCGCCGAAGGCGATCGCCTGGCGGGCCTGCTCGGGGGTGTCGGCGTTGGTGCGCACGGAGAGCTTGGTGGCCTGTGCGCACCATTTCATGAGCTGGACGTAGTTCTTAAACTTCTCGGTCTTCTGGGCGACCTTGTCGTCGCTGATGAGGCCGGAGATGATCTCGGAAGGCGCGGTCTTGATCTGGCCGGCGTAAACGAGGCCGGAGGTGCCGTCGATGGAGAGGAAGTCGCCTTCGGCGAAGTCCTGGCCTTCGATGGTGGCGACCTTCTTTTCATAATCGATCGAGATGGCGGCGGCGCCGCAGACGCAGACCTTGCCCATCTGGCGGGCAACGAGGGCGGCGTGCGAGGACACGCCACCGCGAGCGGTGAGAATGCCTTCGGCGGCGATCATGCCGCGGAGATCTTCCGGGGAGGTTTCGACGCGGACGAGGAGGACCTTTTCGCCCTTTTCGGCGGCGATGACGGCACGGTCGGCGTGGAAGTAGATCTTGCCGGTGGCGGCGCCGGGGCCGGCGGGGAGGCCGGTGGCGATGACGGTGGCCTTCTTGACCTCGGAGAGATCGAAGATGGGGGCGAGGAGCTGTTCGAGCTGGTCGGCGGGGTTGCGCAGAACGGCGGTTTCCCAGTCGATGAGCTTTTCGCGAACCATGTCGGCGGCGAACTTCAGACCGGCGGCGGCGGTGCGCTTGCCGTTGCGCGTCTGGAGCATGAACAGCTTGCCTTCCTGGATGGTGAACTCGATGTCCTGCACGTCCTTGAAGTGCTTTTCGAGAATCGCGCGAACCTTGAGGAGTTCGGCGTAGGACTTCGGCATTTCCTTCTTCAGGTTGATGACGGGCTCGGGGGTGCGGACACCGGCGACGACGTCTTCGCCCTGGGCGTTGATGAGGAACTCACCGTAGAATTCGTTGGCGCCGTTGGCGGGGTTGCGGGTGAACGCCACGCCGGAGCCGGAGGTTTCGCCGGTGTTGCCGAACACCATGGCCTGGACGTTGACGGCGGTGCCCCATTCGGAGGGGATGTTGTACTTGCGGCGATAGACGATCGCGCGGTCGTTCATCCAGGAACTGAATACGGCGCCGGCGGCACCGCGGAGCTGGTCCCAGGCATCGTTCGGGAACGCTTTTCCGGTGCGGGATTTGACGAGGGCCTTGAAGCGGCTGACGAGTTCCTTCTGGTCGTCGTCGGTGAGTTTGGAGTCTTCGATGTCGCCGTGGTAGCGCTCGTGTTTAAAGGTGTGGATCGTGTGCTCGAACGGATCGTGGTGTTCGCCTTCGCGCTTCTGTACGCCCATGACGACGTCGCCATACATCTGGATGAAGCGGCGGTAGCAGTCCCAGGCGAAGCGGGGATTCTTGGTGGCGTTCTCAAGGGCGACGACGGTCTGGTCGTTGAGGCCGAGGTTGAGAATCGTGTCCATCATGCCGGGCATGGAGTCGCGGGCACCCGAGCGGACGGCGACGAGGAGGGGCATGCCGGAGGTGGCGCCGAACTTCGTGCCCATGATCTTTTCCATGTTGCGCACGCCGGCTTCCATCTCGGCCTGAAGGGAGACCGGATAGGTCTTCTTGTTGGCGTAGTAGTAGGTGCAGACTTCGGTCGTGATCGTGAAACCGGGAGGCACGGGAAGACCGATGCGGGTCATCTCGGCGAGGTTGGCGCCCTTGCCACCGAGGAGGGCTTTCATGCTGCCGTCGCCATCGGCTTTGCCGGCACCCCACGTGTAGACGTATTTGGGGGCCTTCTTGGAGGCGGGTTTCTTGGCGACGGAAGGCTTGGAGACCTTCGAGGCGGGTTTCTTGGCGGGTTTTTTAGCGGCCATATATCAGGTTGTGGTTGGGAAAGACGAACGGGTCACGCGGAGCGCGAAAAGGATGAGGGAATAGAACGGGGGAGCGGGCTGTCAACGGCGGAGGGGGCCGGGGACGAGGGATTGGGGCGAATCAGTGATCGTTTAATAAGCGGGAACAGAAAACCTGTCGTTGGTTGGATGCGTGGCATCGGGCCCCGAAGTGGTGCGATCGGTTTTTCGTCGACCCGCGGGGCGTGCGGCGGTTCTGCGCAATTTGAAGACGCTCCCGGATTCCTCGCTTCCGTTCCCCCCGAAACTTCGCAACATCGCGCTTCCTTTATTCACCGTGAGTTCACGCAACCAACCCGATGACGATTCCGGCGAGTCCTATGAGATCGCCCCGCACGAGAAACCGATGGGTTTTCTTGAGCATCTCGACGAGTTGCGCGGGACGTTGGTGAAATGCGCGATCGCGTTCGTGGTGTTCGCGTCGCTGATCGGTGTGTTTCTGAAGAAATTCAACGCCCTTCTGATGTGGCCGCTGACCACCGTGCGTGCGGGGAACTCCACGCTGGTGCTGGATCTGGGCACGAGTGCGCCGATGGAGGGTTTTTCGGTGATCCTGCAGATGTGCACGATGGGCGGGCTGATGCTGGCCGCGCCGTTCATGTTGTTTTTTGTCGGGCAGTTTGTCGCGCCGGCGTTGTCGGAGAAAGAGCTCAAGGCGGTGGTGCCGGTGTGCGGTGCGGCGATGGGGTTGTTTTTTGCGGGCGCGGCCTTTGGTTTTTTCCTGTTGGTTCCGAGCACCCTGAAAGTGGCGATCGAGATCAACGATATGTTCGGCTTTGTGATGCGGTGGACGCCGGCGAGCTATTACAGTCTGTTACTGTGGCTCGTGATGGGCGTGGGGGCGGCCTTCGAGTTTCCGCTGCTGATCGTGCTGGCGGTGTACCTCGGGTTTTTAAAAGTGGCGACCCTGCGCAAGTACCGCCGCCACGCGGTGGTGGTGATCTTTATCATCGCGGCGGTCGTGACGCCGACGCCGGATCCGGTGACGCAGTCGATGATGGCGATCCCGCTGTATGTGCTGTTCGAGCTGGCGATCCTCGCCGGGGCGCGAGTGGAGCGGCTCAGACGCGAGGCGGTTGTCGAGTGATCCAGTTCCGGGGGGCGGTCGGGGCGGGGTGGTCGGTCGGGATGGGGCTTATGGGGGTATGCGACCTATGGGACTTATGTGATGGAGAGATGAGCGGAGCGCCTCTCGCTGTCGGTTACTTTTTGATCTCGGCCAAGACCTCGGGGTGGACCTCGAGGTAGCGGTTGAGTTTTTCCAAGACCTCGAAGGTCTCGGTGCTCACGTGGTGTTCCATGCCCTCGACGTCGTGGTCGACGACATCCTTTTCGAGACCGAGGAGGGTGAGGAAATTGGTCAGCAATTCGTGGCGATGGGCGATGCGGGCGGCCACCTCCTCGCCGGCGCTCGTGAGCACCATGCCGCGGTATTTCTCGTATTTGACGAGGCCTTGGTCGTCGAGGCGTTGCACCATGGTGGTGACGCTGGCCTGCGACATTTTTAGCTCGGCGGCGATGTCGACCACGCGGGCGTAGCCCTTGGTTTTGATGAGCTCGCTGATGCGCTCAAGGTAGTCTTCGACCGCCGAGGACGTGCGCGGGGGTGTGGGTTGCTCGGCCACGAATGAAAGGGACTGTCGCGTGGCCGTCGGGCGGCCGGGTTAGCGCTTCTGCTTCTTCGCCAGGCGCTGGGCGCTGAGGACGACGCGGAACATTTGGATCGCGAGCCAGAAAACGCCGCTCAAGCAGGCGGCGGTGAGGCCGGCCCAGAGGTAGACCATCTTCGGGTCGTTCGAGGGAACGTGCGACTTCAGCAGGCTGAACAGGAAGAGGAAGAAGCCGACGACCAGGATGGCGTCCACGATCAGACCCACGGGCGAGGTGAGTTTATCGAGCTTGATATCGGGAGAGTGGGATGCGGTCGGCTGCGACATGATGACGGAACGAGACGAGGTGGGCGCGGGGTTGTCCACCCGTTTTTTAAAGGAAGGCGGGCTTACCGGGAAACGAGGGTCTGAAGGGTGGGGATGAAGCGAGGGAGGTCGGCCGGGGTCACCGGAGCGGCGGGGGTTCCGGCGCGCCAGCCCAAGGTGGTGCCCGGCCAGCGGCCGTGGGCGAGGAAGTCGTTCAATGCAGCCGGCATGCCCTCGACGGCGAGATAGTTTTGCGCGTCATGGGGGTGAACGACCGACTTGATGAGGCCCGAGGGAATCGCGGTGATTTCTCCGCTGGAAATGTAGGCGAGATTGTTGAGTGTCACGAACGGGCGGGAGTCGACCAACGTGGTGGCGGGCCGGGCGGTTTCGCCGCGGAGGTAGCGGTAGTAGTCGAGGTGGTTTTCGACCAAGGCGTTGAACGGGTCGATGGCAACGGGTTCGATGCGGCCGTCGTTCCAGCGGATTTCGGCTCCTTGGTGGACGATGTAGTGAATCGAAGCCTTTTCGCAGACAAGGATCTCGGCGTGGGAGGTGGCTCCTTCGCAGGCGTGGGTCAGGGCGAAGCGAAGCGTGACATCGTCGTTGGTGCGGGATTCGACGAAGAACGTGTCCGCCCCCTCGATGGAGTGGGCGCGATAGAGTTCGGCGCGGACCGTCCTGGGCTGGCCCCAGCTCATGAGGGCGGGACCGCCGGCCCAGAACAGGACGTTGTGGACGAAATGCGCCATGGCATTGCCGAAGCATGAATCAAGGATGACGCCGCCATCTTGGGCGAGCAGGCGTCCGGCCCAGTTATTTCGGACGAAATAGCTGGCCGGGCGCGGCCACTGGGCCATGAGCCGGGCCTCGCGCAGGGCGCCGAATTCGCCATCGAGCATGCGCTGCTTGAGGGCGAGGCGGGCGCGTTCGATGATGAAATTGAAACCGACCAGCGTGGTTTTTTTGGCGGTCCGGTCGGTGGCGATCATTTGCTCCAGCTCCCGGTGATCGAGAGTCGGGGGTTTTTCGAGGTAGACGGCGATGCCGCGTTCGACGCCGGCGCGATGCATCTCGGCGTGGAGCGAGATGGGGGTGGGGACCACCAGCACGTCGAGCTCGGTTCCGCAGGCATCGAGCATGGCACGGTAGTCGGTGAACACTTTCACGCCGCGCCGGGAAAACTCGCGGGACGCTTGTTGGGGAGCGAAGGCATCCGCCTGCGGATCGCAGGTGCAGATCAAGCGGGCCTGCCCCATGGCCTCAAGCGTGAGGAGACAGTCGTGGTGCGAGCCTGCGAAGCCTCCGAGACCGATGATGCCGACGCGAATGGGCGGGTTTGCAGGAGTCGTGGTGGCGGCGGATCCGGAGGGCATCGTGGTATGCGGGGGCTTGAGCTGGAGAAAGGATAGAAATCGGGATCGAGGAAGCCGGAGTCAAGACAGGGGGCCATCTCAGGCCTTGACGCGCCGGGCGCGCAGGGCAGATTGCCGTTCCCTCATTGCCTGATGGTGTAATGGCAGCACAGGTGACTTTGACTCACCTAGTCATGGTTCGAATCCATGTCGGGCAGCCACTTTGATCGAAAATCCGAACTTTCGCTGAAGTGCTAAATGAGAGGGCGCAGTCCCCTGAAAGGGGGCCTTTTGCGGAAGTGGTCCGCGTTTAGCACTTTTGGGCTCAGTTCGGATTTCATGGGCGTCGAAAGCGATTTTTACGCCTGACGCCTCCGGGGAGCCTCAACTGCTAAACGCTCGTCGGGTCGCAGGACGACAGCGCCGTTATGCTTCAACCGCGCTGTTGGGGCGTCCTTTTTTCGACTTCGTGGCCGTCAGCAATTTCTCAAGAGCCTGCATTTGCTGCTGCGGTTTCAGTCCGACGATAGGGAGCAATTTTCGGATGCCACATCTCCACGTTTGGCTTTTGCCGCATAACGCGAGCAGTCGTGTCTTCACGGGTTCGCTGAGCCGAGTGAGCTTCAACAGCTGGCAAATGGATGCGGCGGAAATGCCCTCTTCTTTTGCGACAACAGAGAGCGGTCGTCGTGCGCCACCTTCGAATTTTTTTGCCAAGGCAATTGCGCGATGGATGGGGTGGAGGTCCTTGTGGACCTGTCGCGTCGGACGTTTTTGAGAAGTCTTGGGAGACGTCACCCGGTGGTGGAACGGGGCGAGAATCACCGTGTCGCCTGTGCCTACGGCGAGCGCAACCGTGGCGTTGAGTGTGAATGAAGGACGCCGACCACCAAGACGGCGCGCCGTGCTTTCGGCGTCAGCACCGCCGCCGAGCAACTCCGGCAGATGTAATTTCACCTTCAACTCGACCAGGCGCGCACTCTCTCTCCCTTCCGTTTTTCCCTTATCGGAGTGCACCTCGACGCGAGCCACCATGAGGCTGACGAACTCACGTTTCTCTTCCTGGGTGAAGTCCGGCCAGAGCTTCTCGAATTTTTCTAATGATGCGCAGATTTGCGCAGGTGCGAACGCGTCATGGGTCAAGGCCTCCAGATCCTGACGCGCACGGGTCCGTTCCACCAGCGCATGCTCCTTGCGACGCTTCAGTTCCTCGAATTTTGCCCGGATCTCCTCTCGCAGGGACGATACTCCGTGGTCCGCCAGCGCGTTGAGAAGATTCCCAAGGCTGGCCGTGACCTTTTCGATTTCCCGATCCAATTTGCGGATTCGAAGCTCCAATTCCTTTTGCGCGCCGCTGGCGTTTGCCTTGCCAAAATCCAGCACCGTTTCAATCAGCGTCGGATGGCGCGCCATCTGCCCCAGCAGACCGACCACGGCTTCCTCAACCGCGACCGCCGAGATCTGACGGACGAGGCATCGAGCCACGCTGCGGTTGTGGATGACTTGGTTGCAGGTGTAGTAGCGATAGGGCCTGCCTTGCGAATCGAGTTTGCCGCTCGCGTGTGGCACAAAGGCACCTTTGCAGCACCCGCAGTAAAGCAAACCCTTGAGGAGATTGAAGTGTTTGTCCCGATCAAGATCGAGAGTGGCTGTCGGTTTGGGTGAGGCCTTTGCTTGGGAAATCGCTGCGTTAGCTGCCTCCCATGCTTCGATGGACACGAGGGGCTCATGTTGTCCCTTGTATTCTGTGCCGTTAAAACGAACCACGCCTCGGTAGAGCGGATTCGAAATGATTTTCCGCAGCAGATCTTCACGGAACCGATTACCGCCAACCTCTACCTCGACAGGTTCCGGAAGGTCTTTCCGGCGCTTGATAATTCTGCGCCGCGTCAACACACCGCGATCCGTCAACGCACGCGCGATTTCGGCCAACGAAATCAGCTCCCCCGCCATGCAGTAGATCGTCCGCACGATCCCTGCCTCATCGGGATGCGGATGGATTTTTTTGGCTTTTGGGTCGTTCACGTAACCGTAGGGCTCGTTGCCGCCATTCCAAAACCCGCGTTCCGCCTGCATACGCATCTTGTTCGCCGTCTTAACGGAGCCATTGTTGCGCTCATATTCAGACATGCTCACGAGGATGTTATTCCTAAACCGTCCTTCGGGGGTTACGTCCTCAATGTCCTGTGTCACGCTGTAGAGCACACAGTCGTGCTTCTTCAAAAACTTGCGGAACGGTCCCCATTCATCCGTGGAACGCAGCACGCGTTCGAGGCGGTAGACGACCACGGCGCGCACTAGGCCGGCCTCAATGGCCTTCATCAGCCTCCGCATACCGGGGCGCTCCATGTCCTTGCCGCTGTAGGCGGGATCGGTAAACGAACCGACGATGGACCATCCTTCGTTCCCTCGTCCCGCGACGTAGTTCTGGCACGCTGATACTTGCGCTTCGCAAGAATCAAACCGACCGCCGACCTGCTTTGTCGTCGATACGCGCGCATAGATCGCCACCTGAAAGGGCGTTGGCGTAGCCTCACCGGAAACTGAAGTTGGATGCTTCACGTTTTTTGGTTTCGGACGGAGCAATAACGAATGCCCCGAGTGGCTCCCTCCCTGCGGAGCACGCCTTCGTGCGCCAATCGAGAGAGACCGCGTGTAACCGTTGCTCTGGAGATTTTCGTCGCGGCGGTAATTTGGCAGGGAGCGGCCGAGCCCAATGCCTCGACGGTCGCTATGATCGTTTTTTCAACCCCCGACAGCGTTGGACCGATGATGGGTTCATCCAGTGGGGTTGGCTGCCGGCGAGCTATGACTCGTAATAGTAAGCTGGAAATTCTACCCAACCGGCCGTCAGTCAGATCTCGTGGGCATGAGTCCGGGCCCAACACCTTTTCGGTATTGGTATCGGAGTGATCGATGCGTGGAGACTTCCTGGGCACATAAGGATTCTCCAAGAAAATTTCCGTTGCGAAGGGGCCATTTGCGCGAAATCCAAAATAGTTTTCCCCGATTTTATCGAAAAGGAGTTCCATGATGTGACTCATGAAATTTCAGGGCGAAGCCCCTCTTGACCGTGTAGAGGCTGAAGATTCGTGCCTCTTCAGCAGAAAAGTCCGGCTGGCCTCTTCGTCATCGGCCTCCCGCCGACTGAACCGGTCGCACTTGGAATAACTGCCTATCGGTTGGGAAGCAGGCCTTCCGTCTTTAACCCCAAGACTTCAGCGATCTTCACGAGCTCTATGTCGGTGACGCACCTGCGTCCGGTCTCAATTTTCGCAATCGCATCACGACCGATGTCTTCACCCGCCGCCGCAAGGTTTGCCGCCAGTTCAGTCTGGGACCAACCGCGAGCCCTCCGGTAGTGCATTATCTTTTTACCGCACAGGTTCATTGCCGGTGCTTTCATTTGTGCTGATTTCAGCACAAAACTGACGAAATACAATCTCCGTGCCCTCTGAGCAACAGGCGAAGCCCGGGCGGATCAGCTATCTCGAAATTTTAGGCCCCGACCGACCGCGTTGACGCACCGGTTCAGGTATCGCGCCCATTTTGAAGAGCTGCCAAATCTCAACCTGCAAGGCATCGGCAATTTTCTCGATGGTGATTAGCCGAAGTCCCGTCCTCCGCCCCGCTTCGATGTCCTGATAATGCTGGGAGGCAAGGCCGGCTTTCTCGGCGGCAGCCTCTTGGCTCAGTCCACAGTTAAGTCGGGCGCTTCGGATGTTTTCACGCAGGACGTTCGAGCATTTCACCCCTACAATCTAGAGTTTTAGCTTGCCGACCAACACTGGCACAAACGAGAGTCTTATCGGCGGTTGCAACTTCGCGGAAAAATGCCTATCATCCTAATTATAGCTGGATTAGCCTTTCTTGTTCGCCCTCGTTTGTTTTGGCGAAAGAATCCTCGGTGGTTTAACGTCGGACTGGTCCAGATGCTTTGCCCGAAGCACTATGATGTGGTCATGCGCTCAATAGGCGGGGTGTTAGTTGGCATCGGGCTACTCACGCTCGCGGGAATCGCCTAATGAACGCTATGACTGCCGCCGACCTGCCCATTGCACCTTCAGCTTTTCCCGGCTACGCGCATTACACTGCGCTGCAGAGCTTCAAGTCGGCTCAGCGTTTAGCGAAGGGCATTTTTCGGACGCTGGCGGTCGTCTCACTCGTCGCGATTGCAGGGATTTGGTATTGGTGGGTTCCGTATTCCGACAAATGGGAGATCGGTAATCTAGTATTTGTGACTGTTCTGGTCCTAATTCCCGCCGCTATTACTGGAGCCCTCCTGATGATGATTCCAAACGGGATTATCATCAGGGTGAAAAGAGAACATAAAGAGGCGATGCTGTCTCATTTGGTCGCGACCATATGTCGAGCCGTTGATCCCGAATCTGATTGGCGGTGGTTTGAACTTCGGAACGCCCATAATTCACTTTTTTTCACTCGTGGACTCTTGGGTGTCATTAACCTAGAGGCAGACCGGATCTTATACATTCTCCCGGAACAGATCCGTGATTTTCGGCTAGAGTCTCGCAATGTTGGCGCGACTACAAAAACGAGCAGCAATGCAATCACGATAGGTGGCTATGGAGAGAATTTTCTCGGCGCGTATACGTCGGGTTCATCCACAGCCTCGACCCAGCAGCACTACACACATGTCGTTGACCTCTATACGACAATCCAAGGCGCGAATCACATCCCTCTCTTTTTTGGGCCGGATGAGGCCTATGCAAAAGAGAGTTATGGTAGGCTAGCTGCAATGGCTGCTTGAACAATGTCTTTAGCCGGCGACATCTTACGCAAGTTAGTCCGCATTGGTGCTCCGACACCCAAGGCCGTGAAACCACCGGCCAAAAGCACGACTTACCGCTACACGGTTAACATATCCCCGCGCCGGACATGGATGATGTGGATGAAGGCGGCACTACTCCTGTTGAGACCCCGGGTCAAAAACGATCAGGGCACCGCAGTTGCCGCACAATCCCCCGAGACCGAGGGCAAGAAAGCACCCTCCAAGCAAGAGAGTAAGGAATTTAGCAAGTTTCTCAGTCGGGATCAAAATGACCCGCTTGTCGTTTTGTGGCTCAATGATGCCAGGATCCGTCAACGCGAACACGGTCGTTCTCTGCGTAACCACCTCTTTGCGCTCTGGCGTGAACGCACCGCCCACGCAGCCGGGATAGCTGCCAGCCTTAAAGCTAAGCCTAAGATATGGGTGGGCGAACTCACTCGTGATGCTCGCGTTTACCTCGGTGTTTTCTCGCTCGTGGTATATGCTTTCTTTTACATGCTCGCCGTTTCCGAGCCTGCGTTTATCACCGAGGTTGTTCTGATTGGTGTCTTCACTATCAACGCCCGCGTAAAACTGACCCATTAGCGCCCGTTTAAAACTGACCCACCCCCTGTTGGCTGAAGCGCAGGAGGAGCAGAGGAGGGGCACCGAGTCGGA
>JANJTQ010000270.1 GCA_024711005.1 Opitutaceae bacterium
CGTAAGATCATAAAAGGATAACTCAAAATAGAATTCCCGCCACCTTTGCCCCTTGGAGTGGATTCCGGTGATTCGCTGAATACTGGCACTCCTCCCTCCATGAGCTCCCCTCGTTATTTCGTGCCCGCTCCTTTTCATCAGCAGACGCTGACCGGCGATCTTTGCATCTACGGCGGCGGCTCCGGCGGCGTCATCGCGGCCATCGAAGCCGCGCGTCGCGGACTGAAAGTCATCCTGATCGAGCCGAGCCGCCACTTGGGTGGACTGACCGCGGGAGGTCTCGGAATGACCGACGTGGGCAACAAGCACGTCATCGGCGGCCTCTCCCGCGAATTCTACCAGCGCGTCGGCCGACATTACGGAGTCGATGTCGAGTGGCGGTTTGAGCCCCACGTCGCCGAGAAAACCTTCGAGGACTGGCTGGCCGAGACTACCGTGCGGATATTCAAAGGTCACTTTCTGCAGTCCGTCTCCCAAAAACAGGGACGGCTCGTCTCCCTCACCACGATCAGCGGCCTCACCGTCGAGGCCCCCCTGTTCATCGACGCCACCTACGAGGGCGATCTCATGGCCCGCGCCGGCGTTACCTACACCGTCGGCCGAGAAGCCAACTCCCTATACGGAGAGACGCTTAACGGCGCGCAGATCCACACCGAGCACCAGTTCAACTCGCCCGTCGATCCTTACGTGGCGCCCGGCAAACCTGCGAGCGGGCTCCTACCCGGCATCGACACCGACTCCGGCTACGAACCCGGCAAAGGCGACCGGCGCGTGCAGGCCTACAACTTCCGCATGTGCCTGACCGATCGGCCGGACCTGCGCATTCCTTTCCCGAAGCCCGCCGGCTACGACGCCCGCTGGTATATCCTGCTCAAGCGTTACCTTGCCACCCCCTCCCGAGCAGATGGGAGGGCTTGAAATTGGGTGCAGGGGTTGGATTTGAACCAACGACCTTCAGGTTATGAGCCTGACGAGCTACCGGGCTGCTCCACCCTGCAATAAGTGGGAGGGCGAGAACATCGTTTTGCCCCCTGCCCTGTCAACGGCCATTTTGGAAAATTCGCGATTCTCCGCTTGCCAGTCTCTTTTTCACTCTCTGTTCTCTCGCCTTCCTTCGCCCGCTCCGGGCATTGGAAAAAACAACAACCACAACACTCATCTCTCGATCGCAAGGCGGCCCATTGGCCGACCTGTGTTTCAACAGATAACATAGATCAACTCCCATGAACGTCTCCCCTAAAGACCTCCTCGATGCCGGCGTCCACTTCGGTCACCAGACCAAGCGCTGGAATCCCCGCTCCAAGCCCTACGTTTTCGATCATCGCCAGGGCATCACCATCATCGACCTCGGCAAGACCCACGAGCTGCTTCAGAAGGCCTACTCCTTCCTCGAAGAGACCGTCGCTTCCGGCGGTAATGTGCTCTTCGTCGGCACCAAACGCCAGGCCCAGGAAATCGTCCGCGAAGCCGCCATCGCCACCCACCAGCCCTACGCGGTTGACCGCTGGCTCGGCGGCACCTTGACCAACTTCGCCACCGTCAAGAAATCCATCGCGAAGTTCAAAAAGTTCCAGCAGCAGGAAGCGTCCGGCGAACTCGCCAAGCTCTCGTCCAAGGAAGAGTCCGCCATCAAGCGCGAGATGGTGCGCATGAACAAGAATTTCTCCGGCATCATGGAGCTCAACGCGCTTCCCTCCGCCGTCTTCGTTCTCGATGCCAACCACGAGGCCATCGCCGTCGCCGAGGCCAAGCGCCTCAACATCCCTTGCGTCGGCCTGGTCGACACCAACTCCGATCCGACCCAGCTCACCTACCCGATCCCGGGCAATGACGACGCCGTGAAATCCATCCGGATCATCGTCGATACCGTCGTCGAGGCGATCCAGAGCGGCCTCTCCCAGCGCGAAAGCCGCCGCAGCACCCGCGGCCAGGCCGACCTCCGCGCCGCCTCCGCCTCGATGGCCGCCTCCGCCGGTGCGGTGAACGAAGAAGGCGAAGTCGATCTCTCCAAGGTCGAGCTTCCTTCCGGTGTCGACGCCATCGAGGTCGATGCCCCGTCCGCCGCCAAGAAAAAGGCCGCTCCTCGCAAGAAGGTCGCCGCCCCCAAGGAATAACCTCCCGCCCATCATTTAATGAGCACCACCATCACCGCCCAACAAGTCAACGACCTGCGCTCCCAGACCGGCGCCGGCCTCATGGACTGCAAGCGCGCGCTTGTTGAGACCAACGGCAACATCGAGGAAGCCATCACCATCCTTCGCAAGAAGGGTGCCGCTTCGGCCGCCAAGCGCGCCGATCGCGAAGCCAAGGAAGGCCTCATCGAGAGCTACATCCACGTCGGCGGCAAAGTCGGCGTCCTGATCGAGGTCAACTGCGAGACCGATTTCGTCGCCCGCAACGACGACTTCAAGGCCCTCGTGCGCAACCTCGGCATGCACATCGCCGCCGCCAACCCGCTCTATGTGACCCGTGATCAGGTTCCCGAGGCCGAGCTCAACGCCGAGCGCGAAATCGCCGCCGCCCAAGTCGCAGGCAAGCCACCCGCCGCCGTGCAAAAGATAGTCGAAGGCAAACTCGAGAAGTTCTACTCGACCATCGTCCTCCTCGATCAGCCGTACGTCAAAGTTCCGGAAAAGTCCGTCAAGGAGATCATCACCGAGGCCATCGCCAAGACCGGTGAGAACATCCAGGTCCGTCGCTTCGTCCGCTACCAGCTCGGCTCATAACACGCCGCGCCACGTGGCGCTTCTCATCCAAGGCACGCCGGTTTTTCCGGCGTGCCTTTTTTGTGTTTCGATCCGCAGACTCGGAGCAACAACCCACCTTTGTTCCTCCGGTCTCGAAAGCGTTCCGCGCCTTCACTACATCGGAAACACGGCAAAACCACCGAGCTGTTTCGTCGACACGGATAAGACTCTGGAGGAAGTCGGCATTATACCTTCCGTACACCCATCATGAAAGTCACCAAAGGCCAGATCCTCGTCCGGGGAATCACCCATTGCTGCCCCAACTGCGGCGCCAAAAAACTTTTCAAGGAGGGTTCATTATTCGAACTGAATTCCGAGTGCCCCGAATGCGGCCTGAAGATCGAGCGCGACGAAGGATTCTTTCTCGGCTCCATGTCGCTCAATTACGGATTCACCATCATCGGCTTTCTGGTGCCGGTTCTGATTCTCTATCTCCTTGGTGTTCTGTCAGGCGCGGTTGCCGCAGGCACAGCCGGCGTAGGTGCGATCGGCGTTCCCATCCTGTTTTACCGATCGTCTCGCAGTTGGTGGTTGATGAGCTATTATTTCTTCCTGCCGAAACACCTTCCTGCCAATCAGGGCGAACTCGTCCGAGGTCAGGACGCGAACATTTAAGCGGATTGAAGGCGGACTGAACGCAGCCGAATCCGCCACGTTTCTCGATCCATATCCACCACGGCAAGAAGCCGCATTCACTCTTTCCACCCTCAGCCGAGAAGGTGTGATAACTTTCGGCTTCCGTTTTGACGGCGGGGTTCTACGTTCGCCGCTCCACACGCCGGAGAGGTGGCAGAGTGGTCGATTGTACCTGACTCGAAATCAGGCGTGCCCGCAAGGGTACCGAGGGTTCGAATCCCTCCCTCTCCGCCAGTTTTCACCGCAGGCGAGCATCTCGTTCCACCGAGGGATGAGAACGGTTCGACGGAGCGCAGCGGAGAAGGACCACGCGAAGCGCGCCGCGCAGCGGTGCCGCAGGCAGTCAATCCCTCCCTCTCCGCCAGTTTCTTGCCGCAGGCGAAAATCCCGCCACGGCCCGGCGTTAACCCTCGCTCGATCTCCCGTATCGGGAATATCGGTCGGTTTCTACGGCTTAAATTTGCGTCTTAAAGTAGGCGATCGTCCGCGTGAGTCCTTCCTCAAGCTGCACGGTCGGCGCCCAGTTGTTCAGGTGTTTCTGCGCAAGCGTGATGTCGGGGCGGCGTTGCTTCGGGTCGTCGGAGGGCAATGGACGGTGCACAATCTTCGACTTGCCGCCCACCAGGTTCAACGTGAGCTCGGCCAGTTGCACCATGGTGAATTCGCCAGGATTGCCGAGGTTGATCGGACCGACCGTTTCGGTCTGGTTCATCAAGCGCACGAAGCCTTCGATCAAATCATCCACGTAGCAAAACGAACGGGTCTGCAGACCGTCTCCGTAGATCGTGATATCCTCACCTTTTAGCGCCTGCACAATGAAGTTCGACACCACACGGCCATCGTTTGGATGCATGCGCGGACCATAGGTGTTAAAGATGCGCGCGATCCGTATATCGACCTTGTTCTCGCGATGATAATCAAAGAACAGCGTCTCCGCCACGCGCTTGCCCTCATCGTAACATGACCGTTTCCCGATCGGGTTCACGTTGCCCCAGTAACTCTCCGGCTGCGGGTGCACGCTCGGGTCCCCGTACACCTCGCTGGTGCTCGCCTGAAACACTCGCGCCTTCACGCGTTTCGCCAGACCCAGCGCGTTAATGGCGCCCATCACCGAGGTCTTGGTGGTCTTGATTGGGTTAAACTGGTAGTGCGGCGGCGAAGCGGGACACGCGAGATTGTAGATTTGGTCCACCTCGAATTTGAAGGGGTCGATGACATCGTGGCGCACGAGTTCGAAGTCCGGGCGGCCATGAAGGTGAGCGATGTTACCCTTCCGCCCCGTGAAAAAGTTATCGACGCAGATAACTTCGTGCCGGTCCTTCAACAGACGATCGCAGAGGTGAGAGCCGAGAAACCCGGCGCCGCCGGTTACAAGAATACGCATAGGGATGTGCCTGCCAGCAAACCCACATGCTCCTTGCGCGCCAGCCAATTGATACGCAGGCCGCATCCCCGATGGTTCACATTTTTGTTACGCAAGTCGCTGAAAGCAGGGTTGCACACGCGAGGCGCTCATTACTTTCATTCATATGCATGTCCTCTTTGACCGAAGGCACGCACACAGAGAACAACAACATAACCTAATACCATGACCCTGACCCAAAAAATCCTCGGCGTCGCCTCGTTCGGCCTCGCCTTCGTCACCGCCTCGTTCGCACAAGAGGCGACCGCCGCCGACACAACGGCCGGTTTGCTCGGCGTGCGTTACGTTGAAGCCGGCTTCGGCGTAATCGACCTCAACGGTTCCGATCGCGGCATCTACTCGGCCGGTGTGAACGTTAATATCCCCGTCACCGCGAACCTCGACCTCTCCGCCAGCTATGCCCACGACTGGGTGGAAAACAACGACAGCATCTACAGCAATGTCGCGGCGGTCGATGCCACAGCCTATCTCACCGAAGGAGCCTTCCGGCCTTTCGCCACGGCCGGTGCCGGCTACGTCTGGGAAGGAAGCGGCGACGATGACTACGGCATCTGGAACATCGGCGCCGGCGTCGAATACTCGCTCAACGCCACCACCGCCGTTACCGCCGGGGTGAACTTTTCCGACACCTTCGAGGACGAAGATGACAGCGGCTTTGCCGGCTCGGTCCGCCTCAGTCACTGGTTCACCTCCGCGATCGCCGGCACCATCGGCGCGACTTGGTTCGAGGAAGGCAACTTCGGCTACCGCGTGAGCGCCATCTTCAAGTTCTGATCGAACCTGAACGTTCGGTGCAGGCAGCCCAACCCGCGGTCCCTGACCGCGGGTTTTTTGTGCCCAAATTTTCAATCCATACCGCGACCGGTTCGGATCGGCCGAAACATCCCCGGCGCAACGTCCGCGGCGTCCGCCCTCACGCGACACGCGCCGCCGCGCCCGTTTCGTATCGGGCAATCCACCCGCGGTGCCACGTCCCATAATCGCCCGCCTCGATGTGCGCCCGCGCCTGCGCCATCAGGTCCAGATAGAAATGCAGGTTGTGCAACGTGAGCAGCGTGCAGCTGAGTATCTCGCCGGCGACCGTGAGATGCCGCAGATACGCGCGCGAGAACCGCGTGGCGTAATTGAGCACTTCGTCGCTGATCGGCCGCGGATCCGTGCGATACTTTTCGTTGCGCAGGTTCATCGGCCCGTCGGGCGTGAAGACAAGACCGTTGCGGGCCACCCGCGACGGCAACACGCAGTCAAACATGTCCACACCCAGTGCGATCATTTTGAGCAGTTGCGGGGGCGTACCCAGCCCCATCGTGTAGCGCGGCTTGTTCGCCGGCATGAAGGGCGTCGTCGCGCCCACCTGTTTCAACATCTCCGGCTCCGGCTCGCCCACACTGACCCCGCCCACCGCGTATCCCGGGAAATCCAGCGCCGCCAACGACTCCGCCGCCTCGCGGCGCAGGTCGTCGTAAGTCGAGCCTTGAACAATGGCGAATACGTGATGCCCGGCGGCAAGGAACCCGTTGTCGGTAGCGATCTCCTTGCACTGCTTCGCCCATCGATAACTGCGCGCGCCCGCCTCGGCGGGGGCATCGCGTTCGCAGGGCCACGGGGGGCCCTCATCGATCACCATCGCGATGTCGCTGCCAAGGTTTTGCTGGATGGTCATCACCTCGCGCGGACCGAGAAAGAGTTTTTTGCCATCGAGATGAGATTGGAATTCCACCCCGTCGTCGCGCATCTTGCGGAGCTTCGCCAGGGAAAAGACTTGGAAGCCGCCACTGTCCGTAAGAATGGGCCCGTCCCATCCCATGAATTTATGGAGTCCGCCCAGTTCCTTCACGAGCTCGCTGCCCGGGCGTAGGTTGAGGTGATAGGTGTTACCCAAGATGATCTGCGACCCGATCTCCCGCAGATGCGCAGGCGTGAGGGCCTTAACCGTCCCTTGGGTGCCGACCGGCATAAAAATAGGCGTCTCGATCATCCCATGCCGGGTGCGTAACCGGCCACGCCGGGCCGCCGTGAGGGTATCGGTCTTAAGTAACTGAAAATGATCGGGCATCGCCAAACCTACCGCCACGCTTGACCCAAGTGTCAACCCGCTAGGATAGTAAGCGACTCATATCACCGTGCTGCTCGTCATCGACAACTACGACTCGTTCACCTTCAACCTCGTCCAATACTTCGGCCAACTGGGCGTGGAGCAACGTGTGTTCCGCAACGACGAGGTCACGCCCGCCGAGGCGCTTGCGCTCAATCCCGACCGCGTGCTCATCTCGCCAGGCCCCTGTTCACCTGCCGAGGCCGGTGTGTCCTTACAGATGATCGGCGCCTTTGCCGGAAAAAAACCCATCTTCGGCGTCTGCCTCGGCCACCAGTCGATCGGCCACTACTTCGGCGGCAAAGTCATCCGCGCCGACCGCCTCATGCACGGCAAGACGTCGCCTATCCTGCACAAGAACACCGACGTGTTCAAAGGCCTGCCTCAAGGTTTCGCGGCCACTCGCTATCACTCGCTCTTGGTCGAACGGTCCTCCCTCCCCGATTCGCTTGAGATCACCGCCGAAACCAAAGAGGGCGAGATCATGGGCCTGCGCCACAAGACCCTGCCGATCTGGGGCGTGCAGTTTCACCCGGAGTCCATCGCGACCGAGGGCGGGATGAAGATCCTGGAAAATTTCCTCACGCTCAACTGAGCCTCTTTATTATCCGTCATGCGTTGCCCCAAGTGCACCTCCATCGAAGACAAAGTCATCGACTCCCGCATCAGCAAGGAAGGCAGCTCCATTCGCCGCCGCCGCGAATGCCTTGAGTGTGGTCATCGCTACAGCACGACCGAATTCATCGTGCGCGAGGACTTGGTCGTCATCAAACGCGATGGCCGTCGCGAGGATTTCGATCGCGAGAAACTGCTCCGCTCCGCCCGCGCCGCCTGTCACAAACGCCCAGTCGATAACGAGCAGATCGGCATGCTGATCGAGGACGTGATCGACGCGCTCGAGGCGCGGTACGACTCCGATATTCCGTCCCAAGCTATCGGGGATGCCGTGATGCAACGCCTGCGCAAAATCGACGAAGTCGCCTACGTGCGCTTTGCCAGCGTTTATAAGGAGTTCCGTGACGTCTCCGAATTCATGCACGAGATCAACGCGCTCGATAAAAAGCCCGAGTCTCAAGCCTGATGCCCGCTCCCGTTCGCGACGATCTGCGTCGCCTGCACTTCATTAACACGCTCTTCGCACAGGTCACCGGACACGATCTCTACCTGGCTGAACAGATCAAAGAGGCGATCGCGTTCAGCCTCGTCGAACTTGAAGAGCAAACGGCCGAACACCCCGAGTTCGCCGCCAAATACGACGCCGCGTTCAACGCCTCGGCTGCGCGATTGCTGGAAAGCCTGTTTGCCAACCAACCCCGCCACGGGTTCTTCCACTGGGACGCCCTGAGCACGCTCACGTCGGCAACGCCATTGTTCGCACGCGCCGAACTCATGACCGGGCTCAAGCGCCTCGCACCGTTCCGCGAAAGCACGCTGCTCGTCACCAACTTGCGCCCGGCCCTGCTCCCGCCGGAAAAACGCGCCACCGCCCGCCGCCAGCGCGAATACGTGGATGCCCTCGCCTACATTCGCGATCTCACGGCCGCTCGCACCGCCCCCAGCGCCGACCTGCGGTTGTTGTTCCTCTGACCGAGGTTTAGTTTTTACAGGAGACAACGGAGAGAACAGAGAAAGGCATGCATCCTCGGTATAAAGAAGCCGCCAGTCTCACAGGGGAGATCATAGCGGGAGCCATTGAAGTCCACCGCGACCAAGGACCGGGGCTGGTCGACTCCATCTACGAATGGTGTCTGACGAAGGAACTTGGACTACGCGGCCTCGGAGTTGAAACCCAGCGACTCATTACGCTTTCTTACAAAGGGCTCACGCGTGAAGAGCCACTGCGCTTCGATCTCATGGTAAACGGCTGTGTGCTCGTCGAAGCCAAGGCGGTTGAGCGTGTCTTACCAGTCCACAAGACGCAGCCCCTGAGTTATATGAAGCTGCTCAACCTTCCCATCGGCCTTCTCATCAATTTTCACGAAGAAAAACTCACCACCGGCGTCTCGCGGCTGATTCTGCCCGGTGCCAATCTCTGAACTCCGTTTCCTCTGTTCTCTCCTGTAAAACCACCCGCCATGCCGAAAACTCTGTTTCAACGCATCATCGACCGTGAGATTCCCGCCAAGATCGAACACGAGGACGACCGCTGCATCGTCATTCATGACATCGAGCCCCAGGCGCCGGTTCACCTGCTCATCATTCCCAAGACCGTGATCCCCCGGGTTGGCGAAGCGACTCCCGACCAGGAGCCCCTGCTCGGTCATCTGCTGCACACGGCCGGCGTAGTTGGAAAAAAACTACAGCTTGAACGTGGTTTTAGGCTGGTGATCAACCAAGGTCCCGACGCCTGCGAAAGCGTCCCGCATCTGCACGTCCACCTGCTGGCCAAACGCCAGCTAAGCTGGCCTCCGGGCTAGTATTGAGTTCCCGCCGTCATGCTTCCAACCAGGCCAGACATTGCGAAAACATCGCTCGGAAGCGCAAAAAACCGCGCTCCTTTTCGGAAGCGCGGTTGCTAGCAAACCTGACGGAGATGTTATAGGCCGTAATCGAGCGATACGTATGCCAGCGGACCGCGGAAGTCGGTCCGCCCACCGGTCGTGTCGTTGTCGCTCTCGAAATAGCCCACCTTGGCAGTGGCGATGAGGCGATCCGACACCTTATGGATAATGCCGGCCGAGACGGATATCTCGCGAGCCGACACGCCATACGGCACCGTATAATCCGCCAACTCGGGATTACCGTTGTTTGCACGGTAGTAGGTAAACTGCACCTGCACGTCATCCTTCGGCGTCAAAGCAAAACCGGCCAGAAGCGTGCCTGTGATGTAGTCGTTTTCGGAGTCCTGCAGGGTCTGGTCGGCGACGGGAGTTCCGGCATCGGAGTAGATCGTCGAGATAACGTTGAATACCACGTTCACGCTGGCCTGCATATAGAACTGCTTGGTAGGCGCCCAATCAATGGTCTCGCTGATGATCTGCATCTTTGAGTCCATCGAGTCATTCTCGGTGCGAAGCAGACCCGTGACCTCCGCGTCCCCTTCTTGATACGTATAACGTGTGGTGAACGTCAGCGAAGGTTTGGGCTTGAAGATCGCCGACAACGTCGTGCCGGTGAACTCTGAGCGGAGCAGGTAATAACTGCTGGTGAGGCCAGGGACGAGAGCACCCACCGGAGCGATTCCGACCGACTCATACTCGTGATTTTTGTGGAAAACCTCCCCACGCAGGGTGAGGAAATCGGACTGGCGCCAATTCGCGCCGATCTTGTAGTTGCCACTGTCGCTGTCGGGATTGGACGAAAACAAGTTGGTCACCGGCGCACCATTCGGGAATGCAACGGGATCGTAAGCGGACGCGTAAGTCCGATCGCCTTTAATCATCCGGAGCGAAGCGGATCCGTAGAGCGCGAGATCACGAATCCCCGTATAACGAACATCGAGTTCAGGCGTCAGCGATTCCTCGTCAATACGAGAGAAGACACGGCGCGGGACAGGAGCGACCGGCGTTCCCGTTTGATAAATCGCGGAGCTATCCGTGGTGCGATCCTCGGCGCGCAGCCCCAAGGTAATCATCAACGGATCGACCGGCTTGAAATCAACGGCGACGCTGCCGGTATAGATTTCGGCTTCTGCCTCCCCATCAAGGTCAAAGTAATCATAGGTCGTCACGCCCGTGGTCCTCACCACTGGGCGAGTACCCGTGAAGTCATGATTAACGTCCTGATAACGGAGCCCGGTGCGAAGAGTGAACTTGGGACCAAGTTCAGTGGTGGTATTGGCCATCACTCCGAAAGTCCGGGTGTCGACTCCATCTGTCACTCTGAGGGTGCTCTCGTTGATCGTTCCCGGAGACTGTGAGACGTAACGATCATCGACGTTATCAATCCAATCACCCAGCAGCGTGAGCTGATAGGTCGTATTGCCCACGGTC
>JANJTQ010000282.1 GCA_024711005.1 Opitutaceae bacterium
GTGTTTCGTGGGCTCATTCTTTTCAACTCATGGAACTGATCGACGGTAATAAAATCGCGGCGGACATCATCGCCGAACTCAAAGCCCAGGTCGCCGCCTTTGCCGGCCGCAGACCGTGCATCGCCCTCGTGCGCGTCGGCGAAGACCCCGCCTCGGTCTCCTACGTGAAGAAAAAAGAGAAGACCGCCGCCGACATCGGCATCGAGAGTCGCATCATCCTGCCTCCCGCCACCATCACCCAGGCCGAACTCGAACAACTCATCGACGACCTCAATGCCGATGCCGGGGTCGACGGTATTCTCGTTCAATCTCCTCTTCCCAAGCACCTCGACGAACCCGCCGCCTTCCGCCGCCTCGCCGCTCACAAAGACGTCGATGGTTTCCACACGCTCAATATCGGCAAGGTCGCCCAGGAGGATGACACCGGTTTCGTCGCCTGCACCCCCGCCGGCATCATGGAACTCCTCGCCCGCTCCGGCACCGACTTGAAGGGCAAACACGTGGTCGTGCTCGGTCGCTCGCTCATCGTTGGCAAGCCCGTCGCTCTTCTGGCCGTTCAGAAAAAGGCCGGCGCCAATGGCACCGTTACGATCTGCCATTCGGGAACCGCCAACCTCGCGGAGATCACCCGCCAGGCCGACGTGCTCATCGCCGCCATCGGTCGCGCCGAATTCGTCACGGCCGACATGATCAAGCCCGGCGCCGTCGTCATCGACGTGGGCATCAACCGCGTGCCCGACCCGTCCAAAAAAACCGGATACCGCCTCACCGGCGACGTTCACTTTCCCACCGTATCTCCCCTCACCTCAAAAATCACCCCAGTCCCGGGTGGCGTCGGTCCCATGACTGTGGCCATGCTCATGAAAAACACCGTCAAGGCCTACCTGGCCGCCCGGCCCCAAGCCTGAGCCCCACCCCAACCTGTCTCGTTCGCGCCCTCTGTCCTTTTCCTGATGCCCGTTCCCAAAATTCTGGTCGTCGATGACCAACCCATCAACGTCCAGCTCCTCAAACGAAAACTGGAAAAAGAAGGCATCGAGATACTGACTGCCTACAACGGGCAGGAGGCGCTCGAAAAAGTCGCCCAAGGCAAACCCGACCTCATCCTCCTCGATGTCATGATGCCCGATATGGACGGCATCGAGGTCTGCAACCGCCTTCAGGCCGACGAATCCGCCCGTCATATCCCGATCATCTTCGTCACCGCCCGCACCTCCAAGGAGGGCAAGATCGAAGGACTCGGCGTCGGCGCGGTGGACTACATCACCAAACCCCTCGATCTCGACGAAACCCTGGCGCGCGTGCGGACGCAGCTCCGCTTCGTCCAGATCAACCGCGAGATGCTCGACCTCCAGCGCCGGCTCGTCGAAGCCCGCCGCGCCGCGACCATCGGCGCCGTGACCCAGGGCGTCGCGCACAATCTCAACAACCTCCTCGGCGTCGTCCTCGGCTACCTCGACCTGATCAAGTCGCACTACGACAAACCCGAGCAGGTGAAAAAGAACGCGCAGAGCGTGGAAAATGCGGTGCAGCGCATCGTCTCGATCATCCGTCAGCTCAGCTCTCTGGTTGTAAAAGCCCGCCTGCCGCTCGTTCGCTGCAAACTCAACGAGGTCATCGCCAGCACCGTCGCCCGCTATCAGTCGGAGAACAACATCTCGCAGCCGGTCATCGTCGATAACCCGCTCGGCGAACACGCCATCGACACCCATATCGAAATCTTCGAGGACGTGATCGGCAAGGTGCTCATCAATGCATGGGAATCCTATGGAGACGTCCCCGCCAACAAACGCTCCATCTGGCTGCGCACAGCCCTCGTCGAAAAGTACGAGGGCAAGATGATCGAAATCACCATTGAGGACGCGGGCCGCGGCATCAAAGAGGATATCCGTGATCACATGTTCGAGCCGTTCATCAGCTCCAAACACACCGTAGGCGTCGGCATGGGCCTGACCATCGCCCGCCACGCGCTGCGCAATCTCGGCGGCGAAGTCGCCCTGAACGACCGCCCCGGCGGAGGGGCTTCCGCCGTGCTTGTCCATCCGGTCGAGCGGAAGCCCAAGGCCACGGTCCGCAAGTAAATCCCGATAAATTCCATGTCCAAGATCGCCTTTATCGGAGCCGGCAACATGGCCGCCTCGATCGTCACCGGCCTGCTCGCGCAAAAAGTCGTTTCTCCCGCCGACATCGCCTGCCTTGGCGGCTCGGGTGCCAGCGCGCAGAAACTCTCCGCCCGCACCGGTATTCGACTCGCCACTACGCCCGACGACCTGCTCACCGGGGCCGACATCGTGGTGGTCGCCTTCAAGCCCCAGCACCTCGCCACGCTCGACCCGCGCCTGGCCGAGCTCACCGCCGGCAAGCTGGTCATCTCCGTCCTCGCCGCCAAGACGCTCACCCGCCTGGCGACCGCATTCCCCGCGGCAAGAAACATCGTCCGCACCATGCCGAACACCCCGAGCGCGATCGGCGCAGGTATGACCGGCTGGTGTGCGTTAAACCCGCTGTCCGCCACCGATCGGGAAACCGTGCTCGGGCTTCTCCGTGCGATCGGCCGCGAAGTGGAGGTTCCCGAAAACCAGATCGAGGCGCTGATGGGCGTGAGCGGCTGCGGCCCGGCGTTTGTTTTCGAATTCACCGCCGCATTGCGCGAAGCGGGCGTCGCCGCCGGCCTCGATCGCGAGACCGCGCAAATGCTCGCGGTGCAAACGTTGCTCGGCTCCGCCCGCCTGATGGCCGAGACCGGCACCGAACCCGAGACCCTGCGCAATCAGGTCACCTCCCCCAACGGCACCACCTTCGCCGGCTTGAAACGCCTCGAGGCGCACAACTTCCGCGGGATCATCGCCGAGACCGTGCAGGCGGCCAAGGCCCGCGCCGAGGAACTCGCCCGAGGCTGAATCAGCGCGGGTTTCCCGATCGGGCTACAATAACAAAGCCTCACACCGCACGCGGAGCGGCTTCGCGGTGAGAACTCGAGTCTGCTTTACTTGCGACGGCGGCGCATGATTGCCATCGAGAGACCGAGCAAGCCCGCCAATGAAGCGCAGGTGGAAGGTTCGGGAATCGCGGTCGTGGCGATGACTTCGAAATCCTGAATACGCACGGCATCTGGCCCCGTGGTCACCCCGCTTTCAAAATAGAAACCGATTTCCGTGATCCCGTTGATAGAACCAGCGCTCGCAATTGACGTACCCACCAGTGATCCACTGTCGATGTTGAGGTTGCTGGCGGGATCGTACTCGAAAAAATTCAAGGTTGATAGCTGGTCGACAGTGACGTCACCGAGAACGGTGAAGACTCGATCCGACACATAATAGCTTCCTCCGCTCAGGCGTAACACCAACCGTCCCGAGTCCGTCGCGTGCTGCTCGGTCAGGGTGATGAAATTCACCCTGACCGAACTGGTGACATCGAAGCTGATGCCGGCCGAGTCTCCCCCGTTGAGAAAATCCGCTTTCTTCCACAGCAGGAGAAAGGCAACGGGGAAGGCGCCATCATCACCCTTCAGCTGAATGCGATCACTTGTGCTATTGTTGACGATACCATTGACCTGTCCCAACGAGCTTCCGAAGCCGGCACCGCCGGGCAATTCGAGGATCGACCCGTAGATCGCGCCACCCGTATAGCCCGCGGTCGGTGTGAGCGACAACGGGTCGCCATTAGAAAATCCACCATAACCGGAGGGCGTATTGGTGTCCGACTCATCAAACTCATTTGCAAAATTCTGGTTTGCAGAGACGTAATTCCCGCCCCAATCGATGATCGTCGTAGCCCCGTTGGCGGAAGTTGTCACCAATGCGCCGGACAAAAATACCAGCGATGCAAGAACGCGAAAGTTTGAGTGTTTCATATCTGATTTCTTGGGATTGCCCTATGCGGGGTGACATTTTAACACGACGCCCCGCGCCTACGATTTTCGCGCTCAGAGCGTGTTCTCATCGGGCACACGGTCAATTCGCTTAATAACACCCGAGACATCTCAGGAGCCTTCAGTCAGCTGTGTCCCTGATGCTCACTAATAAAAAACCCGACCATTCAAGGTCGGGCTTCTGTGATGGTTCGCGATCAGTCGTGTGCTTACTTGAAAGGATCCAGTTCGCCTTGAGTCCACGGTTTGCCGCGGTCTTTTTCGGCGTTCAGCACTTCGGTGACTTTGTCCTTCGTGATCGGCGCGGCCTGGTTGCCCCACTCTCCGCGGATGTAGGTCAGCACTTGGGCCACTTTTTCGTCGCTCCAATTGTAGCCGCCGCCGGTAACTTTTCCGAAGGCGGGCATGGCGCCGTTGTAGGTGGTCCCGCCGACATCGATGGGGCCGGTGAGGCCGTGAAGCAGGACGCGAATGACCCGCTCCTCGTTGCCCGTCACCCAATCGGAACCGGCGAGCGGAGGATAGACGCCGGCGACGCCTTGTCCGTTTGCCTGGTGGCAGGCGACGCAGGTCGACGTGTAATGTTTTTTGCCCGCGGCGACGATCTGCTCGGGCGTGAGTTCAGCGACTGCACCGCCGGCGGTGTCCTTCGGTTCGAACCGCTCGTCGTAGACCATCGGGCTGAAACCGACGCGGTGCTGGACGACATAAATGCTCGTCACAAAAATCATCGAGGACACCAGTCCAAGGAGGAACAGCGGCATCGCCTTGTAGCCTTCCCTGGGCTCGGGCTTTTGATGCAACAGTTGGGAGTGGACCGCCTGGATGCTTTCGTCCGACGCATCGGATTGGTCGTAGAAGAAGTGATTGTTCTGATCGGCGCTCATTGTCCGGCCTCCTTCTGCTCACCGGCCTCCGGTGCGGGTGGCGTGTAAACGTTGTTCGTTTCTGGATACGCGTAGGTGTCTTTCAAACTGAGCAGGTAACCCACCAGGGCCTCGGCGCGGTCGGTCGGCACGATCTCATGACCGGCCTCGGGTCCGTGTGATCCGGACAGCTTAAGCGCCTTGGGCGAGGGCTCGCCGACGATGGGCCGGGTTTCAAAGAGGAACGCATAACGGGGCATGCGGGAATCGGTCATGACGAGCTTCGGATCGTAGAGGTAGCGATAAAGCCAGTCTGCGCTGAAGTCGTCCCAATCGGGATTCTTGCGGGTGGTGAGGTTGCGAAGATCGGGACCGATGCGCATCGAGCCGAGCAACACACGCTCTTCACGGAGGTAATCGCGGGCGACGCTTTGGCGCTCGCCCCAGGCACGGCTCTTCTCTCCCATGTCGGAGCCAAAACCGGCGCGGCGCACCTGCTGGGTGTGGCAAGTGACGCAACCCAGGTCCTGGTAAACCCGCTTGCCTTGCGCGGCCAGACCCGACGGCTGCATGGGGAAGGCCTTGCCTTCGCCTTCATCGACGTGGGTCGACAACCCGCCGTAGGTGATCTGGTTGGTCAGCACCAAGCCGACGAACGAAAATGCGAAGGCGAAAAAGACGCCGAGAAAAATAAGGGGAGCGCGGTTCATCGGGCGGCCTCCGGTTGAGCGGCCAGCAGACCTTTCATCGTGCGCACGGCGGGAGCGGAGGCGCGGCTCAGGGTCCAGAAAAAGTTAAGAACAAAAGCAAGTTGTCCGATCGCGAGGATCACGAAGCCGATGGTGGCCGCGAACAGATAAGGCAGCGTGGCCTTGGTCACCGCGGCAAAGGCGATGCTACCGTCTGCGAGGCGAAGGCCCTGCTCAACGCCACCGATCGCGAGCGAGCCGACGAGCACGACCACACCCAAGGCGGAGGCCCAAAAGTGGACGGTCGTCAGGGGCGCGTTCGCCCAAGCGGTGTCGAGCATGCGGGGAACGATGTAATAAAGCGCACCGAACACGACCATGCTGAAGAAGCCGTAGAGTCCGAGTTGGATCTGCGCGGTCGTCACGTGGGTGAACTGAATGATCTGCGCAACGCCATGGATGGCGCCGACGACCCAAGCCACCAGGACCAGTGACAACGCGACGATGCCGAAGGCGATAAAACGCAGCGACAGGTTCTCCTTCACCACCGACCAGCGGCCGGCGAGCGTGCCGTAGTGGTTCATCCCGAGGATCACGAGGGGAACGACCAGCATGAAGCTGGCGGCCGTGCCGACCGTCTGCACCCAGGCGGGCACCGGGCCGCCGAGCAGACGGGCACCGCCGGCCCAGCTGCCGAAGATCACCAGCCACCAGAAGCTCAGCGACGCGAGGTAGTAGTTGGAGACCGGCTTAACGAGAAGCTTGGGCAGGAAATAATAGATGATGGCCAGTCCGATGGAGGCGAACCAGAGCAGGAACAGATTCGACGAGAACCAAGCGTGGATAATCGATTGGACGGTTCCGCGGACGGGCGAGAACACGAGCATCACTTGAGCGACCGAGTAGATCCAGGGAAAGCAGAACAGCGCGGCGATCAGGTACCACTGGGACGCATAGATTTGATGCGAACGGCCCGCGCGAAACACCACCAGCGACCACGAACCGATCAGCGCATAAGCGACCAGGAGGAGCGGCGTGGCGAAGCCGGGCATTTCCAGCCATTCGAGGGACGTCGAAAAACCAAGGATGATTCCGCCAATACCGAGCGTGACACCGAGGTTCCAAAAGACTGCGCCGAGCAACAGCACGCCGGAGCCGGGCAACGCGCCGCGCGAGAGGCGGGCCATGAGCCAGAGGCTGACCGCGAAGGCGGCGTTGAAGCCCCAGCCGAAGATGAAGGCGTTGGTTTGCGCAGGCTGGACGCGCCCATAGGTCACGAACTCGCAGGCATCGAGGAATGCGGGGGTGTGAAGCTTCCAGGCGGAAACCACGCCCAGCACGCTGGCGATCAACAGCCACACGAGCGCGGAGCCAATGAGCACGACAAGCGGCGTGCGCAGCGAGGCGTCGATTATGGAAACTTCCTCCGGATGCTTCGCGGAGCGTTCGGGCGTCAGTTCGGAGGTGAGGCTGGAATCAGTGGCCATCGTTCAGTTTTGATCCGGAAAAAAAGAAGCAAGGATTGCCGGTGAGGTGTGCCCAAGAGTCGAGCACACCGCCCGGAAAGACATCACTTCTTGGCGTCCTTGATGTCTTGGATCGTAAGTTTAACGGCTTCGTCGATCGGGATGCGCACGATGCCGGCGGCTTGGTCGACCCACCCGTAGGTGGTGGCGGCGGCCTTTTCCTTGGCGCGCAGTTCGGTCAGCGCCGCCTTGCGCTGTTCAGGCGTAAGCGTGCCTTCGGGCAGCGGAGCCGGTTTCTGCGGCAAGTAGGCGATGAAGACGATTAGGGCGAAGATCGCGAAGCCGCCGATGGCGGCCGCAACCGTCACCCACGAGCCGGAAGAGGAAGGAGTTTGCGTGGAATCACTCATGGTGCGTGAGGCATTCGTTGATGCGCGGGTCGCGGATCGGGATGAGCTTGGCCTTGGGGAAGCTCTTCAGGTAGGCCCAGAAGAATACGCCGCCGACTCCGATGATGGAGGTGGCCGTCCAGAGGAGGTTGATCGAGAGGAAGGGCAGCGGGTCGCCGTGGCCGTGATCGGCCTTGAGGGCCGGGGCGATGTTGTAGATCAAGTCGATGGCGATGATCAGGAGAATCCAGATCACGATCGGCTTGATCCGGGTGTGGGTGATCTTGTTCCGGTAGGAGAGCAGGTACAGGAACGGCAGCAGGAAGTGACCGAAGAGAATCACCATGCCGACCCAACCCCACTGGGAGAATTCACCTTCTTTGGTGATTTCGCGAAGGTTGTACCAGAAGGTTTCCTCGGGAACGTTGGCGTTCCAGATCAGAAAGTATTGGGAGAACGTGACGTAGGCCCAGAACACGGTGAAGGCGAAGATCAGCATGCCGATCGAATACAGCTGATTGGTATTCAGGATGCCTTTGAGATCTCCGCGATTGTACAGCCAGAGCATCAGGAGCACGCCGACGGAGAGCGCGCCGCGCACGGCATTGGAGAAAAACCACACGCCGAACATCGTGGAGAACCAGTGATACTCGAGGCTCTTGATCCAGTAGATGGAGGCAAGCGTCAGGGTGATCGCACCGAGCGCGAGACCGAAGGCCGCGGTCTTGCGATTCATCAACGTCCACTTGAGATCACCGTCGGCATCTTGGGCAAAGGAGGCTTTGCGCAGCCGGGCGGAGAGCCAGATCCAGATGATGAAGCATAACGCGGTCATTGCGGTGAACATCTCCAGATTGAGGAAACCGGCCTTCTTTACGTAGAGCGGGTCGTGGCCGACGGTGTGGCCGCCATGAATGACCGCATCCGGATTCATCCACGTCCAAATGTAATCGTGCGAACCCATCCAGGAAACGACGACCAAGGGCGCAAACAGCAAGGCCAGCCAAGGGAAGGCGGCGAGACCGTGTTCGAATTGGCGGCGGACAACGACGGACCAGGAGGCGTCGAGGATGTGGTGAATCATCACCAGCATCAGCATGCCGATGGCGATGGCGGTCCAGAAGGTGACGCCGGTCAGCCATGAAAGGGCGACGGCGTGTCCGTCGGACACGAAGAGGCCGATGATCGTCAGAACGATGCCGGCGACGCCGACACCGAGGGCCTTGCAAGCGCAGGGCGACGAGGTGGATTCAGAAGGAAGAGCCGCGGGCGCGGTGGCTGCGTGGGTGCTCATTTGATACCAAGCTCCGATTTGTGACCGGGAGGAACATCCGCCGCGGTGGTGTGGGCGGCGCGCTGAAGGGCGCGCACATAGGCGATGACGGCCCAGCGGTCGTCGGCGGGAAGTTTGTCCGCGTAGGACAACATGTTGCCCTTGCCGTGAGTGATGACGTTGAAGATCTCGCCTTCGGCCAACTGGCGCAGGCGGTCGTCGTGGAAGCTGGGCGTGGCGCCCATTCCGTATTGTTTGGTGATACCGTTGCCGTCACCGAGCGCGCCATGACAAGGCGCGCAGTAGACGGTGAACCGGTCCTGCCCGCGCTCAAGGAACCTTGCGTCCACGGTCAGGGCGGACGGGAAGCCGGAAAGCGCCTGCCCCTTCTCGTCCTTGCCTTCGAAGAGAGCGAGGTCCTGCTTCAGAAAGCTGGCGTCGGCGGAATCGTCCGTGCGACCGAAAGCGACCGCGCCGACGGGAGTCGGGCGATCGGCGCGGCCGTCGGCGAAGAACTTGGACTCGGCCTGAGGCTTGTATTTGGCCTGGTGGTCCATGTCGGGGAACACCTCGAGCGGCGAGCGGGTGGAGAGTGAGCCGCGGAACCCAAAGACGGAAGCTCCGAGCACCACGATTAAGAAGAGTGTAAGATAGACGTAACGCATGGCTCAGGCTTCCAGTTCCTCGATGTCTTTGCCGCCGGCCTGCTCAAGCAGGGCCTTGGTGTTGGCGAGGTTGAATTTGGGATCACTGGACTCGATCACGATATGGAACTTGTCGTCCATGCCGGAGAGGATCTTGTCGCTCTTGAGCACCGGATGATAGTGCATCGGCAGTCCGTTCAGAAAGAACATGCCGCCGATGGTCGCGAACGCGGTGAACAAGATGGTGAGTTCGTAGGACACCGGGAACGCGTAGAGCGGGCTGAAGTAGGGCTTGCCGCCCACGATCAGCCGGTAGTCGACCGCGCTCGTCCAGAAGATGAGCAGCATGCCGGTGGTGAAGCCGAGCAGACCGCCGGCGAGGGAAAAGGGCGGCACTTTGGAGCGTTTCACTCCCATGGCCCGGTCGAGGCCATGGATGGGGAACGGGGTGATGCAGTCCCAGTTTTTGTAGCCGGCGTCGCGCACCTTTTCCGCGGCGTGGTAAACGTCGGGAGTGTTGTCGAAGGTGGCGATCAGGCCGTAAGGTTTTGCAGACATGGTCGGTAAAGGTCGTCGGCTGGTCTTAGTGGTGGGCCTTGTCGTGGCCGCCGTGAACGTCGGCCTGGGGCATGACGGCCTTGATTTCGGCCATCGGCATCACGGGAAGGAAGCGGATGAACAAAAGGAAGAGCACGCTGAACACGCCAAAGGTGCCGAAGAAGGTGAAGATTTCCACGATCGAGGGGCTGTAATAACCCCAGCTCGAGGGCAGGAAGTCGCGAGCGAGCGAGGTGACGATGATCACGAAGCGCTCGAACCACATGCCGACGTTGACGAAGATCGAAAGGATCCAGACGAGCGCGGTGTTTTCGCGGACTTTCTTGAACCAGAAGAACTGCGGCGTGATGACGTTGCAGCTGATCATGACCCAGTAAGCCCAGGCGTAGTGGCCGAACGCACGGTTGATGAACGCGAAGCCTTCGTTCGGATTCGCGCCGTACCACGCGATGAAGAACTCCATGCCGTAGGCGTAGCCCACGATGGTGCCCGTCGCCAAAACGATCTTACACATACAGTCGATGTGATACTGCGTGATCAGATCCTGGAGTCCGTAGATGGCGCGCAACGGGAGCATGAGCGTGAGCACCATGCCGAAGCCCGAGAAGATCGCGCCGGCCACGAAGTACGGAGGGAAGATCGTCGTGTGCCAGCCCGGGAGCAGCGACACCGCAAAGTCGAACGACACGATGGTGTGCACCGAAAGCACGAGCGGCGTGGAAATGCCGGCGAGGATCAGGTAGGCCATCTCGTAGTTGCTCCAGTGGCGGTTGGAACCGCGCCAGCCCATGGCGAACGTGCCGTAGAGGAACGAGCGAACCTTGTTGCCGGCCTTGAAGAAGCGGTCGCGAAGAACGGCCAGGTCGGGGATGAGGCCGACGTACCAGAAGAGCACCGACACCGTTCCGTAGGTCGAGACGGCGAACACGTCCCACTCCAATGGCGAACGGTAGTTTTGCCAGATTTGGTTGCTGTTCGGGATTGGGAATAGATACCACGCGAACCACACGCGACCGACGTGGAAGACCGGGAAGATACCGGCGCAGACCACGGCGAAAATCGTCATGGCTTCGGCGGCGCGATTGATCGAGGTGCGCCACTTCTGGCGCAGCAGGCACAGGATCGCGGAGATCAGCGTACCGGCGTGGCCGATACCGATCCAGAACACGAAGTTCACGATATCCCACGCCCAATTGACCGGGTTGGCATGGCCCCACACACCGACGCCGGTGGCGACGAGGTAGGTGATGCCGGCGACGGTGAAGGACGCGACGCAGCAGGCGAGGATGAAGCAAACCCACCACCAGGTGGGGGTCTTGCCCTCGATGATGCCGCAGATCTTATCCGTCACCCAACCGAAGCTCCGGTTGTTTTCAACCAGAGTGGCGCGGGGGAACGGAGTCGGATTGACCTCGTTAAGGATGGCCGGCTGAGCGGCGGATGAATGAGCGTGAGCGGCCATTAGCTGAGTCCTCCGAAGAGGTTGTTACCACGAAGGAAGGAGTGTTCACCCTTCGTCTCGCCACCGGGGGCGTGACCATGATCGCCGTGACCATTGCCATGTCCGGTGTCTTTGCCGTGTCCGGCATCTTTACCGTGGAGCGGGTTGTTCTTCTTCTCGAATTCGGTGCGGCTGAGCGGGAGCGCGGCGTAGTCGGGCATTGCCGGGTTCGGGTTGCGCAGTTTGCCGAGGTAGGTCGTGCGGGGACGGGTGTTGAGATAACCCAACACGGCGTAATCCTGCTCGCGAGCCTTCGCCTTGGAGACGGCGCTGGTCGCGTCCTTGATGTTGCCGAACACGATGGAGTCGACCGGGCAGGACTGTTGGCAAGCGGGCTTGATCGTGCCGTCGGGCACTTCGACGTCGTTCGAGGTGCCGGCCTTCACCTTCTGCTTGATCTTGGCCTGCTGGATGCGCTGCACGCAATAGGTGCACTTCTCCATCACGCCGCGCATGCGCACGGTGACGTCCGGGTTCTTCACCATCTTGACGAGTTCGGGCATGCCGGACTGGCCGAGCGGTCCCATGTAAAGTTCGTCGATGGCACGCTTGTTCCAGTCGAAGAAATTGAAACGGCGGACCTTGTAAGGGCAGTTGTTCGCGCAGTAACGGGTACCGATGCAACGGTTGTAGGCCATCGTGTTGAGGCCTTCCTCGTCGTGGACGGTGGCGTTGACCGGACACACGAGTTCGCATGGGGCGGTCTCGCAGTGCTGGCACGTCATCGGCTGGAGGGAAACCTGCGGATCTTCCGGGATTTCCTTGTTGCCGGGACCACCGAAGGCGGCGGCTTCGATGTTGCCGTCGGAATAATAGCGATCGAGGCGGATCCAGTGCATCTCGCGTCCGCGAAGAACCTGGTCCTTGCCGACGATCGGAATGTTGTTCTCGGCCTGACACGCGATGATACAGGCGTTGCAGCCGATGCACGTGTTCAGATCGATCGACATGCCCCACTGGTGAAGTCCCTTGAAGTCGGGATGCTCGTAGAGCGACTGGCCGCGGGGAGTCTCGACGGCGAGCAACGCCCTGCGTTGGGCGCGCTGCTCGGGGGTGAGGGCGGCGAGCGCGGCAAGGGAGTTCTCCTCGCCCAAATTGGAAGGCGAATGCGACTCGGTGCCAAACGTGTGGACGAAGCCAAGGTTAGTGGTGCCGTCTTCCTTGAAGTTCTCTTCGCGGATGATTTCGCGGCCTTCCATCGACCAGTGCTCCTGGGTGTTGGCGAGGGCGTAAACTTCGTCCTTTTTGACGACGAGCTTGGCGCCGGTGGCGAAACCGAGGCCGGACGTGGTGCGCAGCGGGTAGAAGTTGTGGCCGACGCCCTTCCCCACCCGACCCGAGACCGTGCGGCCATAGCCGAGCGGGAGGACGATCGTGTAGTTGGAAAGACCCGGCTGGATGTGGAGCGGACCGCGGACGGTGACCCCGTTGAGGGTCACTTCGCCGATGAAGGCCTGTTCCTTGCCCTGCTTGTAATTGGCATTCTCCTTGCGGGCGACCTGAAGCACGGAGCCTTCCGGATCGATTTCGAGGTGCTTGGCGAGGCGGGGGCTGACGAGGATGGCGTTGTCCCACGAGATCTTGGTAATCGGATCGGGACATTCCTGCAGCCAGCCGTTGTTGGCGAAGCGACCGTCGTCGACCTTGGCGTCGAACGTGAAGCGAACTTCGAGGTTGTCGGGCGACAACTCGGTGAGCGTCGGCGCGAGTGCGAAGAGCGGCTGAAGGCCGGCGGGATTGAAGCGGACGTCCGCCTTCTTATAGGCGCTGCCTTTAAGCACACCGTCATGGAGGAACTGACGGAACACGTGGTCGGCGTTACCGCCACCGATGATGCCGGTGATGGTGTTATAGACCAGCGTATAGGAATCGGTGACGCTCTCGCCGGCGATGCGGGCGAGAACCTCGTTTTCGGTGAGGCCGTTGAAGAGCGGCTGGATCATCGGCTGGACGGGCACGATGGTGCCGTCGGCCGTGCGCGCGTCGCCCCAGGACTCGAGGTAATGCGCGGCGTGAAGATGCGTGCCGGACAGCTGCGACGTCTCGTCGACGTAGTAGCCGTAACGAACGACGTCGGGCACGTTCTTGATGAGTTCGGCAAAGCCAAGATCGACCGGCGCATCGTAGACGGGATTGCCGCCGAGGATGACGAGCGTCTTGACGGCTCCGGACTTCATCGAAGCGGCCAGCGTCGAGAGGGTCGCGGCGGTGTTGGCGGGGATCTCGACGAACTCGACGGTCTTGCCGATGTTGCCGAGGGCGCTGTTCAACGCGTGAACGACGGCGTGGACCTGCGCGGGCAGATGGCTGCCGGCGACGATGATGCTTTCGCCCTTGTGGGCGAGCAGGTCGGCGGCACAGGCGTTGAGCCACTTTTCCTGATCTTTGAACTGAAGGTTCTTCGAGAGCTCGGCAAAGGTGAAGTCGCCGCTGATCTTACCGGCCAGCGCGGCAACGAACGCCAGCATGTGGCTGCTCGCGAGACGCAGGCGGTGGTCGGCCATCGATCCGACAAGCGTGAAACCGCTCTCGATCGCATAGAGGCGGTTCATCGGATCGTCTTTTTTGACGACCTTGCGGGCCTTCGCGAATTCGCGGGCGTAGTAGAGCGAATGCGATTCGGATTGGAAGAAATCGGCGTCGATGGAAACGACACGGCGGGCCTTCGCGAACTGGTAGACCGGCTTGACGCTCTTGCCGAAGGCGGCTTGGGCGGCCGAGGCGGACGGTTCGTCCTGGGCGGCTTCGTATTCGGCCCAGATGGCCTTGGGGAACTTCTTGCGAAGTTTTTCGACGAGCGCGGCGCGCGTTGGCGAAGCGGACTGACCGGCAAGAAACGCGAGACCGTCGCCACCGTTGGCGGAGGCATCGGTGCCGATTTTCGCGAGCAGGTCCTGCACGGCGGCGGCGGTGACAGTTGCGCCCTTGACGGTGGAAACCGTGGAGCGATCCGGATCGTAGAGATCCAGCACCGAGGCCTGCACGAAGGCATTGGCGGCACCGCCGTAGGGCGCGTACGTCGGGTTGCCCTCGATCTTGGTCGGACGCCCTTGGTGCGTCTCGGCAAGGATCGGAATAGCGCCTTTGCGCGACGGCATGGCCGAGGCGAAATAAAGCGGGAGACCGGGAATGATGTCCTCGACGGATTTACCGTACGGAAGAATGTGTTTCTCCGGACGACGGCAGCCGGTGGCCAGACCCACGCCGCCGAGAGCGAACGAGGCGGCCATGAGCTTGAAGAATTGACGGCGATCAACGCCGTTCATCGTCGAGGCTTCGTCGGGGAACTCGCGCGCAGCCTGGGCCTTGAAGCCGGGCGTGGCGGCGAGCTCGTCAAGGCTGCGCCAGTAGTGAGGGCCGGTCAGTTCGCGTTCTGCCGGAGCGGGATGTTCTTCAGATGTGCGTTTCATCAGCGATGGCAGCCGGAGCAGCTTTGCGGGGGATTGATATTCCAGTCGTGAACAAACTTTTTGCCGTCTCGAACCTGGCCTTCGACACCCTCGGGGTGCTTCCAGTCGAGTTGGGTGACGAGTTTCGGATCACGAACAAAGTTTTCGGGGGCGCGATGGCAGTCCAAACAGAAGCCCATCGAGAGGGGTTTGGCTTGGTGGACGACATCCATCTCGTCGACGCGACCATGGCACTCGACGCAGGAAACGCCGCGGGCGATGTGCACGGAGTGATTGAAGTACACGTAGTCGGGCGCCTGGTGGATCTTGACCCAAGGAACAGGATCGCCGGAGGCGTAGCTGTTTCGCACCACTTCAAGCAAAGGACTGTCGGTCTTCACCTGGTTGTGACAGTTCATGCAAGTCTGCGACGTCGGGACGGTCGAAGTCGGGCCCTTGTCGACGCCGACATGGCAATAGCGGCAGTCGATGCCCAGCTGGCCGGCGTGAAGCGCGTGGCTGAACGGTACAGGCTGCACCGGGGCGTAACCAACATTGGTGTATTTGTTGGTCGCGTAATAGGTCGTGGCAGCCGTGGCGATGCCTCCGAGCACGAACACCAGAATGATGATCTGCAGCGGCAGCTTGTTGGCTGATTTGGGGAAAAGCTTGGACATAGGGCCAAAAAATCTTCGCTAAGCGGAAGACAGTGCTCGGGTTAGACCGAATCACCCGAACGGGCGACGGTGCGGGAGTCCTGGCTCACCTTGAACGGAGCCGACTCGGAAACCGGTGCGGCGGCAGGCGACGCGGACGGCTTGGCAAGGATCTTGGGGGCCACGCCGGCGACGGCGAATAGGCCCAGCAACTTGGCGAAGAAAGTTTTTCGCGAGTGTTGGTGGCTCACTGGGTTGGTCAGGTTGAAGTGGTCAAAGTCAGCGGGAAAGAAGGGTTGGCTCATTCCAAAGTAAAACAAAATTTCTAGGAACATACCGCATAAGAACCCGTAATTAGCAAAAACGAGGGTAATCGAGGCTACTGCTTATCATGCGAAACCGTGATGCCGATGAGGACTTCAGTTTTCGGCCTCCGCAAAGAGCCTTGTTCCTCCTCTCCTTCTGCGCTGTGGTCACCCATCTTTTTTCAACCCGATGATCACGTCCCACGCCTCCCTTTCCGTTCGCTACGCTGAAACCGACATGATGGGCGTCGTTTACCACGGCAGTTATCTGCCCTGGCTGGAAATCGGCCGGACCGCCCTCCTCAAGGAACACGGTCTGCCTTACCGGGAGCTGGAGGCCGAAGGTTTTTTTCTGCCCGTGCTCGAGGTCGGACTGCGTTATCTGCGGCCGGCCAAATACGACGACACGGTCGTCGTGACGACTTTCCTGCGCGAAAAGCCCTCCCTGCGCATCCGGATGGACTACGAGCTTCACCGCGGCGACGAGTTGCTCGCCACGGCCTTCACGTCACACGCGTTCATCGACCGCGCCGGCAAACCGGTCCGGCCGCCATCGGCGTTCATGGCCGTAATGAACCGGGTGTTTGCGTAAGACGGGCCGTGGCATGGGCATCTTGCCCATGTTTTTTGAGAACACCGGCTCACTCGTATTCCGCCAGCACCGCCGCATCTTGCTCGGCCGCGCGCAACTCCGTCAGACGTGCTTCCCCACCCAGTTGGTGCACCGCCCAGACGGCATGCGCCCGCACCACGGGCGAGGCGTGGCCGGCGAGCCGTACCAGTGAGTCCAGACATTCGCGCGCCCCTGTATTTGCCGCGACAATACTGGCGTTGCGCAGGAGGCCGGTGATTTTCACCCGTTTGATTGGCGTGCCTTTGAAGACCGCCGCAAACCGCTCCGGCGTCAGTTCCAACAGGTCGCGCAACGATAGATCGGCCAGACCGTAACGCGCCGCCAGCAACACCTGCCGGCCGGCCTGCGCAAAGCGGTTCCACGGACATACCTCCAGACAGGTATCACATCCGTAAATACGATGACCGATCCCCGCGCGCAGTTCACGCGGAATGATGCCCTTGTTTTCGATCGTCTGGTAGGACACGCAGCGCCGCGCATCGACGACCCCGGGCCGGGGCAGCGCCCGGGTCGGGCAGGCGTCCATGCACCGCGTGCATTTGCCGCACAACAGACCCGGCTCCGTCTCGCGCCCGGCCGCCTCTTTGCGCACCGGCTCGTCGGGCTCGAAGTCCAGCGTCGTCAGCACGGCCGCGAGAAACAGCCAGTTGCCGTGCGTGCGCGAGATGAGCATCGCGTTCTTGCCGATAAACCCCAACCCCGACTTGGCGGCCCAGCCTCGCTCGATCACCGGTCCCGTGTCGACGTAGTAACGATAGTCCGCGGGCGTCACCCCGCCGAGTTCTTCCAGCACCCGGCCGGCGCCGACCAGCGCCGCCTTCATCGTGTCATGATAATCCTCATACAGCGCATAACGCGCCCAGGCCGGACGTTTCGTTCCGCCCTCCGCCTCTTCGCCTTCGCGCACGACCGCTTCACCCGCGTCCACTGCTCCGGGCGGCGGCAGGTAATTTACGCCGAGCATGATCACCGAACGCGCCGCCGGCACCACGAGCGCCGGATCGCTGCGCTTCGGAACCGTGCGCTCCATCCAGTTCATGTCGGCATGGTAGCCCGCCTCGATCCAGTCGCTCAGCTTCGGTCCAAAGCCCGGCTCCACGCGGGCGAAACGCACCTCGTCGAACCCCAGCGCGTGCAACCGCGCCCGCACAATTTCACGATCAACGGCCATGCTTCTTCGCCGCACGGGCGAACTCCGCCGCGTCGCGCCGGTAAACGCGCAGCACATGCTGCACGATATCGAGCATCGGACGCCCGTCGGTGAGGATCACGGTGCCCGCCTGGTTGTAAATGGGTTCACGCACGGCATAGAGCGTACGGATTCGTTCCATCGGATCGTCCACGTCGAGCAGCGGACGGTTTTTGTTCGTCGAGGTGCGACGCAAAATCGTTTCCAGCGAAGCGTGCAGGCAGATCACCACGCCTCTCTCCCGCAACGCCGCCGACATGCCGGGTTGCACCACCAGTCCGCCGCCACAGGCCACCACCGTGCGTTTCTCGGGATGGCCGCCGTGGATGAACTCCCGCTCCATTTCCCTGAACGCCGGCTCGCCGTCGGTGGCGAAAATCTGCGGGATCGTTTTCCCCTGCCGGCGTTCGATCTCGTGGTCGCTGTCGAGCAGGCCGAAGCCCAGCCGGTGCGCCACGATCCGGCCGATCGTGGTTTTGCCCGTGCCCATGAAGCCCACGAGATAGAGATTAACGTCCGCTGAATGCATTGCTCGCCTACACGCAAGAGCCCCCGCGCATCGTTGCCAAACCCGAAAAAGACTTAACTCCGCCCGCATTGCTGCTCTGCTGCGCAAACCTCGTGTGAAACCCCTGCGCGGCCCGCTAATTGCTAAACCATCCGCACCGCCTCCCTTTTCCGAATGAAGCTCAAGATTTCCCACCTCACGCGCTATGAATACGACCATGAGGTTTCCTACTCGCCCCACCTCATCTACATGCGGCCGCGCGACAGCGCCCTGCTCCGGGTAAACCACTTCCATTTCAATATCTCCCCCGACGCCAAGATCGTCTGGACCCGCGACTACTACGACAACCCCCTCGCCTGGGCTCATTTCTGGGAGCGCTCCGCCACTCTCAGCATCCGCTCCGAAGTGGAGGTCGAGACATTCGATACGAATCCCTTCGATTTCATCCTCAAGCCCTACGCCTTCACCTTCCCGTTCGAATACGAGGAGCTGCACCGGTTCAATCTCTCCCCCTACCTCGCGCCTCCCTACGACGAGACCCAGGCGACGCTGCGCAACTGGCTCGACGAACATTTCGTGGACCGTCCCAAGGAAACCATACCATTCCTTGTCGCACTCAACAGCCTCGTCCACCAATCCCTCGTCTACAACCGCCGTTACGAACGGGGTATTCAGCCTTCAACTACAACCCTCCGCCTTGGCACCGGATCCTGCCGCGACTACGCGGTGCTGTTCGTCGAACTCTGCCGCACGCTCGGCCTCGCCGCTCGTTTCGTGAGCGGCTACCTCCACGATCCCGAGGTCGACTCGAGCGCCTATGGCGCGATGCATGCCTGGGCCGAGGTCTACCTGCCTGGCGCCGGCTGGAAAGGTCTTGATCCCACCCATGGCATTTTCTGCGACGACGCGTTTGTGCCCGTCGCCCACGCCGCGGTCGCCGAATGCGTCAATCCCATCCAGGGCTCCTACTACTCCCCCGATCCGGTCTCCTCGAAACTCAGCCACAGCATCCTCGTGGAAAAATGCCCATGAGCACCGACGCCTTTTCCTCCGACGCCACGTGGTCGGCCATTCGCGCCTGCGGCGACGCCGTCGAGTCGTCCTTCGCGACCAGCGGCCTGTTGTTCACCATGGGCGGAGAGCCGACTTTCATCGCGCACGACCCGCAAGGACCCGAGTGGAACACCGCCGCCTTCGGTCCGACCAAGCTCGACTATGCACGCCGTTTCGCGCGTCAGCTCATCGAAACCGCCTATCCCGGCGCCGTCGTTCTCGAAACCTCCGGCAAACACTACCCCGGCGAACCGCTCCCGCGCTGGGCCTTGCTCGTCCAATGGCGCGCCGACGGCAAACCGCTCTGGAACGACATCACCCGTCTGCGCGGCGATACCAAGGAGGGCCGCCACACGTTGAAGCATGCGGAGGCCGTGATCACCGCGCTCGCCGAAAGACTCTCCATCTCCACCGCCGGAATTCTGCCCGTCCACGACACCGCTACTCCCAAGGCCACCGCCGGGTTCGCACTTCCGCTCGATCACGATGGATCGAGTTGGATCGGTGACGATTGGACCTCCGCGCTCAAGCAGGATTCCGCCGCGCTCTTTCCGGGCGACAGCCTCATCGGCCTGCGTCTGCCACTCGGCAGTCTCGGCGAAAAAAACCTTCGCCGCGCCCTCACCGTCGAGGTGCGACACGGCGCCGTGACGGTGTTTATTCCGCCGCTCCTTCTGGAGGCCTATCTGGAACTCATCCCGGTCCTCGAAGGCGTCTTCGATTCACTCAAACTCAAGGGCGCGATCCTCGCCGGCTACGCTCCCCCGCTCGACCCGCGTCTGCCGACCATCGGATTCGCTTCCGACCCCGGCGTCATCGAGGTCAACCTCGCCATCTGCGAAAACTGGACCGCCTACGACCGCCAGCTCGCCCACATCTACACCGCCGCGGAAAAGACCGGACTCACCGCGCGCAAGCTCCAGGTCAACGGACGCGAAACGGGCACCGGCGGCGGCGCGCATCTCGTCTTCGGCGGACCTCTGGGCTTCGCGTCGCCGTTCTTCGCCTTCCCCGCGCTCCTGCCCTCGGCCATCCGTTATTTCCAACATCACCCCGCGCTCAGCTACGCGTTCACCGGCCAATACATGGGCCCCAGTTCGCAGGCCCCGCGCATCGACGAGTCGACCTTCGAGGCGCTCTATGAACTGGAAATCGCCTGCGCCGGCGCCGAGCAATCCGGTTCTCCGCAAAACTTCGCCCTCTTCGACCTGCTCTTCCGCGATCTGCTGATGGATCGCTCGGGCAACACGCACCGCGCCGAGATCAGCGTCGACAAGCTCTGGAATCCTTTCGCCGGCAACGGACGCGCCGGCCTGGTCGAGTTGCGCGCCTTCGAGACGCATCCGGACAGACGCGCCATGTCGGTCGTCGCGTTGTTCATCCGCGCGATCTTCGCCCGCCTCGCCGCCGACCCCTTCAAGCCGCCGTTCATCCGCTGGGCCGGCGAACTCCACGATAAATTTTTCCTGCCGGCCTTCGTCTGGCAGGACCTCGCCGCCATCTGCGCCGACCTGCGAGAACACGGCATCCCCTTTCAAACCGAGTGGCTGCGCCCGCTCTGGGAATTTCGTTTTCCCAAGCTCGGCGAATTCGTCCTCACGACGATGCATCCGACCGCAAAATCCAAAACCAAGTCCGTCACACAGACGGTCGTATTCCGGCAGGCGCTCGAAGCCTGGCCGCTCCTCGGCGAACAACCCGACGGCGGAGGCGGTACCTCCCGTTGTGTCGATGCGAGCATGGACCGGATCGAGGTATCCGTGAGCGACGCCGCCGTGCTCGAAAACGGACTCCTGCTCGTCAACGGATTCCCCTGCGAATTCCGCCCGCTCGACGAAACCGATCCCAAGACGCCCGCCGCCGCCGGCATTCGCTACCGTGCGTTTTTCCTCAATCCCGCGCTGCACCCACACATCCCCGTGCACGCTCCGCTGCTCATCGAGTGGGTCGACAAAAACACCTTCGCCGTGATCGCCGCCGCACGCTGGCACGTGTGGAATCCGCACGGCGTTCCCTATGTGAAGCGTCCCTCCACATCCGCGGAGGCCGCCGGGCGTTTCGCGGAACGCTGGGAACCGTGGCCGCACACGATCGGCCAGCCGCGCCTCATCCCGAAGATCGATTTCCCCCCGGAAGGCCGCCACACGCTCGACCTCCGGCGCTATCCGGCGCAGTCGCGGTAAATCGCTTTCTTTCTTGCCCTTCGTCCCCCTCAGCCGTTCTCCGAATGAGAGAATATAGGGGAATCGGGTGGCGGCCTATAAGGGAGCCGGACAAAACTAAGTTCCCGCCTACGCGACGATCTTCGTAACGTCCGTGCCCGAACCGCGGTCCACGGGCGGATACGCCAAGGACAGCCAACCTCACTCGTTTTCTTCGCGAGACGCTTTTTGCAACAGCGCCGGCAAGCGGAGGTCCAAGGCGTCACTCAGTCGCAGCAGTGTATCCAAAGTTGGATTACGCATACCGCGCTCCACATAACTTACCATTTGCTGGGACAACCCTGCCCTCTGGGCGACCTCCGACATCGACCACTCAAGCCGCTCGCGCCGCTCACGTAGGAGCCTCGCCACGGCCAGACAAACGGCAGCCCTGTCCCGATCTTTTTTTTTGGACACCCCCTGTCGCTAACCGGCGAAATGCATCGACACGTATCTCACTATAGTTAGAGTATGGCAATTCGAGGACTTTTGGTCTCAGTAACAACGCCTTCAAATCGCCCCTCAATCGCAACAAAGTGGCAGGTTCTTCTTGAACTGCCGCCGATCTCGTCACACACCTGCCACCCGCATGCAGAAACATCTCCTCCTCTCCCTTCTGGTCGTTCCTCTGCTGGGAGCGGTTGAATCGACCTCCCCATCGTTTTCTGAAGTCACTCGGAAGCAATTCAACGTTGGAGATCATAAGGTGACTTTTATCCGGGTTCGGCCGCCGACGTTGCCTATGCTTCCGCCGACGCCCGCGCCCCGTCCGGTCACGCCCGAGGAACAAGCCGTCTCCGACAGGATGGAAGAAAAAGTCTACGCGATGCTCAACGTCCGGGCCACGGTTTACCTCGGCGACAAGACCCCTGTGACCGAGCTGCGTTGGCGAAATGAGGCGGGCGCGCTGGAGTATGTCGCGTTTTCCAACGTCGATTTCCGTTATCTCACCCAGCTCTCCACCTTGGAAACGGAGACCACGGTGTATTCGTGGTTCCCCTTCGTGGACGCCCTACGAGTTATCCGAATGGCCCGCCGACCAGAAACACCCCATTCCGGCCGGGCTTAATTTCAGTACGACCGAGGCGGAGTATTTCATCGATGCGTCCGCCAGGGAATCGAAGGATCAGGAAACGACCCTGGCCGGCCTCGATTACCTGCACGCGTATTACCAAATCAACTACGCCGCGTTGAAGGCGGACTACGAAAAACGGCAGGTCGAAAACGCCGAGCACGAGCGCCAGCTCAGGGAGAATCCACCGGTCAAGACCGATACCATCATCCACTTCTGGCCCGTTAAAAGCCGGATCAATCGCTGAGCTTACATCGCGACACCATGAAGATCTCGC
>JANJTQ010000339.1 GCA_024711005.1 Opitutaceae bacterium
GTGCTCAACCCGCACGATCTGCCACGTAAAATCAAAGATGCCAATCAACTCTCGAAGACAGTCCGTCAGTGACCCGAGTTGAACGACATCCCGAAAGACGTCCAACAGGCCAAACTCACACCCGTTTTTCCCGCGACGGTCTCGTTCGCCAACCCGACCTTGGGCGAACTTCCCCACGCGACCGATGATCAGCTCAAGCGCATTCTCGATCTCATCGCGACCGCCAAGAAGCCGATGATCTACGCCGGTGGCGGTCTCGTCTCGGCCGAGGCGCATGCCGACCTGAAGACTTTTGCGGAGAAAACCAATATCGCCGTCGCCACGACCCTCATGGGTATCGGCGCATTCCCCGAAAACCACCCGCTCTCGATGCGTTGGTTCGGCATGCACGGCGCGGCCTACGGCAACTGGGCCGTCGACCAGAGCGATCTTCTGCTCTGCTTCGGCGCGCGCTTCGACGACCGCATCACCGGTGACGTCGCCAAATTCGCCCCTGGCGCAACCATCGTCCACATCGACATCGACGCCTCCGAGCACAACAAAAACAAGCGCGTCCAGTTCCCGGTCGTCAGCGATATCAAATACGCGCTCGCCCGCCTCAATGAACTGGTCGATGCCGTCAAGTTCACTCCGCCCGACACCCGGGCCTGGCATACGCAAATCAACGAGTGGAAGCGCGACTTCCCCTTCAGCTTCGAAGAGAGCCGCCACATCATTCCGCAAGAAGCGATCGAGGCACTTTACGAACTCACCAAGGGCGAAGCCATCATCGCCACCGGCGTGGGTCAGCACCAGATGTGGGCCGCTCAGTTCTACCGCTTTGACGAGCCCCGCCGCTACATCAGTTCGCTCGGTCTCGGCGCGATGGGCTACGGCTATCCGGCCGCCCTTGGCGCCAAGGTGGCCTGCCCCGACAAACAGGTCATCGACATCGACGGCGACGGCTCCTTCCTGATGAACATTCAGGAACTCGCCACCGCCGCCGTGGAGAAGATCGCCGCCAAGGCGATGATCTTGAACAACCAGCACCTCGGCATGGTGGTGCAGTGGGAAGACCGCTTCTACCAAAGCGTCCGCGGCAACACGATTCTCGGCCACCACGACAACATCGGCAGCCCCGACAACCCCGGCGGCCTCTATCCCGATTTCGTCAAGATCGCCGAAGGTTTCGGTGTGAAGGGCCGCCGCGTCCTCAAGAAAGAAGACCTGCGCGAGGCCATCCAGGAGATGCTCGATCACGACGGCCCCTATGTGCTCGACGTGATCGTCCCTTACACCGAGCACGTGCTGCCCATGATCCCCGCCGGCAAGACGGTGAAGGACATGATCCTCAAATAAACGATCTTCGACACGTCCCCGTTTTACGGATACAAAAACCCGGGCTTTGCGGCCCGGGTCTTTTTTTTAAGATTCCCAATCGCCTGAATCTTTAGACTAACGCAAAGGCGCCAAGGACGGAGCAGGTCGCAAAGGCCCAATCGGGATACCTCCGACTTTGCGTTCTTCGCGACTCTTTGCGTCTTTGCGTTAAATTCTGATTCCCGCCGGCTCAAATCGCCTTGAACACCACGGCGGCGTTCTGTCCGCCGAAGCCGAGATTGTTGCTCATGACGACCTTCACCTTGGCCTGACGCGCGACGTTGGGAACATAGTCCAGATCGCACTCGGGGTCGGGTTCGTGGAGGTTGATCGTCGGTGCGATCGAGCCGGTCTCGATGGTCTTCACGCTAATGACGCTCTCGATGCCGCCGGCCGCACCGAGGAGGTGGCCGGTCATCGACTTGGTCGAGCTGACGGGCAGCGACTTCGCCCTTTCGCCGAACACCCGCTTGATCGCGAGCGTTTCAAACTTGTCGTTGTAAGGAGTGCTGGTGCCGTGGGCGTTGATGTAGTCCACCTGATCGGGCGTGAGTCCGCCGGCCTTCAGCGCACGGGTCATCGCCGCGCCCAATCCTTTGCCCTCGGGATCGGGCATGGTGATGTGATGCGCGTCGGCCGAAGCGGCATAACCGACCACCTCGGCATAGACGCGCGCGCCGCGTTTCTGCGCGTGTTCGAGCGACTCGAGCACGAGCACGCCCGCACCCTCGCCCATGATAAAGCCGTCGCGGCCCAGCGAGAACGGACGGCTCGCCGTGGTGGGATCGTCGTTGCGCGTGGTCATCGCCCGCATCGAACAGAACGCCGCATACGCGAAGGGCGTCACACAGGCTTCGGCACCGCCGGCGATCATCACGTCGGCATCGCCGCGGCGGATCATGTGCATGGATTCGCCGATCGCATGGGTGCCGGTGGCGCAGGCCGAAACGACACCGAAACTCGGGCCACGGGCGCCGATCTCGATCGCAACCATACCGGAACACATGTTGCCGATCAGCGCGGGAATGGTGAAGGGAGAGACCTTGCGAGGTCCGCCCTCGACAAATTTGCGGAGTTGGGCCTCGAAGGTGAACATACCGCCGATGCCGGAGCCGATCACTACGCCGACGCGATCCGGATCCTCCTTGCCCATGTCGAGGCCGGAGTCCTTGAACGCTTCCTTGGCGGCGCAAAAACCGAAGTGGGTATAGCGGTCGTTACGACGCGCTTCCTTTGGATCCATGTGTTCCTCGGCATTCCAGTCGCGCACCTCGGAGCCGACTTGAGTCGCGAACGGCGACGGATCGAACTGGGTGACCCGATGGACGCCGGGTTTTCCGGCAAGCAGGCTTGCCCAAAATGAATTCACATCATGGCCAAGTCCGTGGATGGCACCAAGGCCGGTGACGACGACGCGCTGGGAGGCAGGAAGATTTTCCATGAGAGAGCTAAAAACGTTGGGGGCTGATCACCGCTGGATCGTCGCGGCAGGACTGCATTCGGAAGGTCTCTCCTTCAACGAACGGAAGCCCGGGCGACTCCAATCAGAACGATAGATGACGCCAAACTCTAAAAACAAAAAGGCGTTCTACCTGACAGTCTCGTGAGAGGCTCGGTAGAACGCCGAAAACAAAAGATCGATTACTTGGCGCCGGCTTTGGCGGTGATGTATTCGACGACCTGGCCGACGGTGGTCAGCTTCTCGGCGTCGGACTCGGGGATCTCGCCTTTGATCTCGTCCTTGAACTCTTCTTCGAAGGCCATGATCAGCTCGACGGTGTCGAGGGAATCAGCGCCGAGATCGTCCAGGAAAGAAGCCTGGGGCGTGATCTGTTCTTCGTTAACGTTAAGCTGGTTAACGATGATCTCTTTGACGCGTTGTTCGATGGTTTTTTGGTCGGCCATGATGGGTTTTGCTTGAGGGTTGAAAGGGGTCACATCGCCATACCGCCGTCAACGGCAAAAACTTGTCCGGTGACGTAACCGGATTCTTCGGAGGCGAGGAAGGCGACGACGTGGGCGATCTCGGCGGCTTCGCCAAAGCGCTGCATGGGAATAAGAGCGGTGGCGCCCTTCTGGACTTCCTCGCTGAGCTCGGCGGTCATGTCGGTCTTGATGAAACCGGGAGCGACCACATTGGCGGTGACGCCGCGTTTGGCGAACTCCTTGGCGATCGACTTGGTGAAACCGATCATGCCCGCCTTCGCGGCGCCGTAGTTGGCCTGGCCCGCGTTGCCCATGATGCCGGTGACCGAGGAGATGTTGACGATGCGGCCCCAGCGATTGCGGCACATGGGCCAGCCGATGGCCTTGGTCCAGTGGAAGCAACTCGTGAGATTCGTCTGAATCACCGCGTTCCAGTCGTCGTCGGACATACGGGCGAGCAGACCGTCGCGAGTGATGCCGGCGTTGTTTACCAGAATGTCGATCTTGCCGAACTCCTTGAGGAGCTCCTCGGAGGCCTTCGCCACGGCGACGCCATCGGCGACATCCACGGCGCGGGCCACGGCCTTGCCGCCGGCGGCGGTGATCGCGGCGGCGACGGCGCCGCAGGATTCCGCGGACTTGGAGACACAGATGACGGTGACGCCTTTGGAGGCGAGGACTTCGGCGATGGCTTTGCCGATGCCGCGTCCGGCGCCGGTAACGAGGGCGGTGCGATTGGTGAAGGTCATGGTGGAAGGAGGAAAGTAGCGAGTAGCGGGGAGTGAGTGGCGAGTAGAAGAAACCGGCAGCGAACAGGAGGCGGGGCGGAGGCGTAATGCCGCCACCCGCTACTCACCACTCGCTTCTTCCGGTCTCAATAGACGTCACGCTGGTAGCGTTTGTCCTTTTTCATCTGTTTCACGTAGTCAACGGCCTGCTCGGAGGTCATGCCACCGTGTTCGACGATCACGTCATGGAGGGCGACGTCGACATCCTTGGCCATGCGCTTGGCATCGCCGCAGACATAAAAATGGCCGCCGTTCTTGATCCAGTCCCAGAGTTCGGCGCCCTTTTCGCGCATCTTGTCCTGGACATAGACCTTCAGAATCTGGTCGCGGGACCAGGCGAGGTCGAGATGGGTAACCTGGCCCTTGGCGAGGTAGGACTCCCACTCTTCTTGATAGAGGAAATCGGTGTGGCTCTTTTGGTCGCCGAAGAAAACCCAGTTGCGACCGGTGGCCCCTGCGGCGACACGGTCTTGCACAAAGGCGCGGAACGGCGCGATGCCCGTGCCCGGGCCGACCATGATGGCGTCCTTGGACGTGTCCTCGGGAGGACCAAAGTGAGAGTTGGACACGAAAACGGGAGCGGGGGTCTCATTGACGCGAACGCGGTCGGCCAGAAACGTGGAGCACACGCCGTGACGCTCGCGGTGATTGCTCATGTAGCGGACCACCGCGACGGTGAGGTGGATCTCGTTCGGAAACGCCTTCGACGAAGACGCGATCGAGTAAAGGCGGGGCATCAACTTGCGCAGGTGATCGACGAATTCCTGCGGGGTGAGCTTCGTCTCGGGATAGTCGGAAAGGATGTCGATGTATTCACGCTCATCGAGATAGCCGGCCAGCTTGTCCTTGGCGTCGGGGGCAAGGAGCTCGCCCAATGCCGCTTTGTCAGACGGATCGGTCGCCTTGGCGAAGAGCGTGTTGATGATCTTCGAGGTCGGGCTGCCAAGGGAGAGCCGGTGTGTCAGCGCCTCGTGAAGCGTGATCGGAGCCGCCAGCTTGAGCATCGCGGGAGAAACGAGTTCGTCGCCGGAAGCGCCCAGCTTCTCGATGATCTCGGCGACCTCAACCGGGCGATTGGAAGGGAAAACACCCAGTGAATCGCCGGCTTTGTAGGAAAGCCCGCTATCGCCAAGGCTGACGACAAAATGACGGGTTTCCTTGGCGGAACCGGGCTTGTTGAGCACACGGTTCTCGGTGATCTTGGCCGGGAATGGGTTGTCTTTGGAGAAGGCGGAAGTGGCGGCGGGAGCTGACATAAAAATCCAAATTGAGCGCAACGCATTTGGCCCGCGCAAGCCTTACTTTCGGCGCCCGGCAAACGCCCTCAAGCGCGATCGGATCCGTCAATGCACACGCCTCGCAGACTCGCGAGCTTGCACCCACTCCGACTTTCGCGCCAACTAGGCCGCTCATGAGCGAACTCGAGCCTATCCGCCTGCAAAAATACCTCGCCGAAACCGGCATCTGCTCCCGCCGGGACGCCGAGGTGCTCATCCGCGAAGGCGAAGTTTGGGTGAACGCCGTGAAAGCCATTCCCGGACAAAAGGTCACACCGGGAGTCGACAAGGTCACCGTCAGCGGCAAGTCCATCCGCAACACCAAACCGCAGCCGAAGATCACCCTCGCGATGAACAAGCCGCGCGGTCTCGTCTGCTCCAACGACGACCCGCACAACCCCCAGACCGTCTTCGACCAACTTCCCCGCGAGCTCTCCAAGTTCCGCTTCTTCTGCGCCGGGCGCCTCGACAAGGAAAGCGAAGGCCTGCTCATCCTCACGACCGACGGCGATCTGGCCAACCGCCTGATGCACCCGCGCAACGTGGTGGTTAAGCGTTACTTTGTCGCTCTCAAGAAACCCTTTCCCCAATCGCGCATCTCTCAGCTGGTCCGCGGCCTTACGGTCGAGGGCGAGCACCTGAAGGTCGAGACCGCCACCTTGGTCAACGCCAGCAAGGACGGAGAATCCGCGAGCCTCGATGTTTCGATGCACCACGGAAAGAAACGCGAAATTCGCGTCCTTTTCGGAAAACTCGGCTATGATGTGAAGCGCCTCAAACGCTACCAAATCGGCTCGTTCCCGCTGAAAGGAATTCCTTTGCGGGCCATGAAACAACTTTCTACCAAGGAAATTAAATCTCTCTTCAAAGATCCCGGCACGCACCCGCTCGCGGCCGCCCTCGCCAAACGCACCGCCAAAAAAAATGAAGTTTAACATCCCCTTCTTCGCCGCCTCGCTCCTCGGAGCCGCAGTCGCGCTCCACGCCGCGCCGCTCGCCGAAAACACCCCTGTTTTCTCCGGCCCCGATTCCGCCTCGACAGCGATCGCGTCGGTCAAAGCCGGCACCGAACCCATCGTCGCTCCGGGCGTCAACGCCCCCGCCGGCTGGACCGCCATCCTCCTCGCCGGCCCCCACGAGGTCTATGCCGCCAACAAGGACGTCACCAAGTCCCTCGAGGTTCGCGTCGGCGCGCCCTATCTGACCGAACCCAGGACCGACGCCCCCGTCCTCGCTCTCGCCGAAAAAGGCGACCCGATCGAAATCACCGATTACCGAGGCAAATGGACCCAGTTCCGCCTGACCAAGGCCGTAACGGGTTATATCAAAACCCCCGTCAAAGCGGTCCCTCCCGCCATCACCCGCACGTCCCAGATGCCGACCGCCCCGGCGCCGATCCCCGCGCCCGCACAACCCTCCGTCACCACGACCGGAAAAGCCGCTCCCGTCGGGGATGGCGGCTCCAGCGCCCTGCCCCGCCTCTTTCAGGGAAAGTTCGCGTCCACCTACAGCCCGTTCCGGCCGCGTCGCCCCTATGATTTCCAACTCAACGATGATGCCGGTGCGCGTTATGCCTATGTCGACGTGAGCAAGCTCCTCGCGACCGAGCAGCTCAACAAATACCTCGACCGTACCGTCGTTGTCTATGGCACCGCCAAATCGGTCCCCGGCAGCAAAGACATGGTCGTGGAGGCCGAAAGCCTCCAGCTCCGCTAAACTCCATCCTCCGGCTCCTTGCCCACGAAACACACGAAATGGCACGAAAAGAGGGTTCACCTTTCGTGTCATTTCGTGTGTTTCGTGGGCTCATTCTTTTCAACTCATGGAACTGATCGACGGTAATAAAATCGCGGCGGACATCATCGCCGAACTCAAAGCCC
>JANJTQ010000348.1 GCA_024711005.1 Opitutaceae bacterium
CCGGATGACCGGCGAGCAACGCAGGCGCGCCGTCCGGCACCGCCGTCTCTCCGTGTTCGTGAATCCACCACACGCGATCCGCGCCATCCCGGTGCAACACGCCGGGAATCTTTCCTTGTTTCACAAGGCGGAGGGCAAGCGCGCGTTTGTCCGACACCTCCATCGGACGGCCGAAATAAACGTGCCCGACGGGTCCCATCGCCACGACGGAGAAGGTCCGGGCCTCCTCCTCGGTGAGAGTGTGGGCCGCCCGTTCGCGATCACGACGACGTTCGGCGAGGGAACTCCGCGAGAGCCCGGGCGCATGGATTTCCTGCTGCGACCGGGGACGCCAGGCCGGATCTTTTTTGCGGTCCGGCTCCAGACAATCGGCGATGATCTTTTCAACACCGCCGGGGAATTCCGTGGCAAAAGAGCGCGTGCGTTCCTGACCGTGGTCCGAAAAAATCCAGACATGATAATCGCGACGGGTGGAACGATGCGCCGCGCGATAGAGCACCTTGATCGCGCGATCGATTCCCGCCAGCGACCAGTGGGCGAACAGAGAACCGGGACCGCGCCGGTGCGCGAGTTCATCGTAGCCGAGGAAATTAATATGCACCGCCGGCAAGCCGCGCGTGACGTCGACCTGTCCTCCGATCGTGACAAGTTCACGCATACCGATGCCGATGCAAACACGCGAAATCACCATCCCGAACTCCTTGAAAATCCATTGTCCCCGAAAGATGCCGCGGATCGCCCACGGGATGGCGATGGCGAGTTCCAGCAGGAGCAACCCGTTGATCCTCACAACGGCCGGGATATGAAGGAGGGTGAAGATGAAGATGTTTCGAATTTTCCCCGTGCGCCACATGTCGCCGAAGCCGATGCTCGACCCGCAGAAATGAGTCTCCTCCGGCGCGGCTCCACCCGAGTAGATGTTGGACCATGAACTGCCGCCCTTAAGCAGGCCTTCGCCGTGCAGTTGGAGATCCGCCTCGATTTTCTTCACCCATTCGGGCCGGAACATCACGGCGATCCGTTGGCTTTTTCGGTCGAGAAAGGAAAAGGCGGGCACGCTGGTGCGCACCCCGTAATAGAGTTCGCCCTGCACCGCCGGCGTGCTGCTCGGCAGGCCGGGATAAAACGTGTGCATCGAATAATGCCCCCGCGTCTGGAGGCTTTTGAGAAACGGCATTCGCCCCTTCTCGATCGCGGCTTCGAGTTGTCGCCGTGCAAGGCCGTCGATCTGAATGAGCAACAGTCCGGGCTCCTCGCTTTTGCCCTCCACCGGCGTGAGCCCGAGATGACGGATCGTCCATTCGCTGCGGCTGAAACGCCGCTTCCAGAAACGCAGGTAGGATTCGATGCGGGCAAACATGATGCGCGTTTCAAGTGATGGCGTGCATGATCACCTGGGTCTTTGTCGCGAGGAGGTCCCATTCCATTTTCAGGCGGTCGGGGAAGGACCCCAAAAGATTGTGCTCCGTGATCAACCGTTCCCGGCGCGTGGCTTTGCGAATGTCCTGATAAAAGGCCAGCGCTCGTTCCGCGCATTGTCCGCTGGCAAACTCGTCCGCGGTGATGCGAGCCTCTTTCGAGTAAGCAGTTCGTAATTCAGGTTCGGCCTGCAAACGCGCAAGACAGGCGGCAAACACCTTCGTTGACGCGCGAGCCGGAAGCATAAAACCGTTTTCTCCGTTACGCATCACCTCGCGCACACCCGACGCATTGAGCGCGACGACCGGACATCCGGCGGCCATCGCCTCCGCAAGAACCAAGCCCTGCGTCTCGCTGAACGAGGCAAAGGCGAACACGTCCATGGCGTTGTAGGCGTCGGCCAAGGTCCGACCGCCGTGCCGGCCTGCGAGGATGAGTTGTTTCTCGGCGTCGAATTTTTTGAAGGTCTCCTTGATCGTCTCCTCGGAAGGACCTCCGCCGACGACGAGGAAGCGACTGTCGGGCGTTTTTTGGATGAAGAGCGCGACCGCCTCGGCCAGGTAACCGAGGTTTTTCTCGGGAGCGAGACGACCGACGTGACCGACGACAAACGCCTGCGACGGAATTCTGAACCGGTTGCGGAAACGAGCGCCCTCGCCGGCGGCAAACGCAGCCACGTCGATACCGGTGGGCACGACGCGAATGGGCGTCGTGACGCCGCGCTTCTTGATCAGACGGGCGATGCTTTCGCTCGGGGCGATGACCCCGTCGCAGAGGTTGGCGAACTCGGTCGAAAGGTTGATCACGACCTCCTTGAGGGCCGGCGAATCGAACGGCACGTAGTGCGTGTAGTCTTCGTAGCGCGTGTGATGGGTGAAGATGATCGGCACGTTTTTGGAGGTGCCGATGCGCAACGCGGTGTCGCCGAGGAGAAACGGATGATGGGCGTGAATGATGTCGGCCTTGAACGCGTCGATGCGCTCGGAAAGTGCGGCGGCAAGGGGGAGGCGCACGGAAAAATCGCTACCGTTAAAGTTCTGGATCGCGGCGACGCGCTCGACGATGGCCTCGGCGCGTTTGTTGAGCGGCTTGCCCTCGAACTCGGGCGCCACGACGAGGACCTGGTGTTTTCGTCTTCGGTATTCCTCCGCAAACGTGCTCACCGAACGCGCCACCCCGCCGACATGCGGAAGGTAGGTGTTGGTCATCATGCAAATGTTCATGGTGCGAAATTCGGGCGGCGGCCGGCCCGTCACGAAGTCGGATGTTTCTTCAGCATAAAAGTGCGGATGTGATCCGGACGTTCGATGACGATGGGCATGCAGCCGGGCAGACGAAAATCCAACCGGGGCGGCTCGCCGCGCCATTGGCTTTCGATGGTAATGCTGGCGGCGCCGCCACCGGCCGTATCGACGTGCAGCGTGACCGCGCCCCACGGGGTGAGCGTCGGGCCATAGGTGGCGCGATGGGTTTCCCACCACGACGGCTTCACTCCCGATGCGAGGATAAGGGTCCCGGCTTCTTCGCGCACGAAGCAGTTCCGGATCATCAGAAGCCACTCGGCGGCCGCCCAGATGTGCTGGCCGTCACCCATGCAACCGCCGCCGGTCCGCGGGTGAATCGCCTCGGGCCACTGACCGGTCGGCGAGGCGAGCGCGGCCACGCAATCGATCAACTCCCACGCTCCGGCCGGATCGCCGGCCCGCAGGCGCACCTGCGCGAGGTGAAGCGTCAGGTAGGCGTTGATGCCGGAGTGGATCATGTTCTGAAAAAAACCGCCGCCGTGCATGCTGTGACCGCTCAGGTATTCCGCCGTTTTGAGAATACGCGGATCGCCGGGGCGGAAGAGTTGCAACGGATAATCGGCCACCAGGGAGCCGACGGCGCCGGAGTCCATGCGACGCTTGGGCGAGGCGGGAATCGCTCCGGGAAACCGCCGTTCGGGTCCGGCGGGAAACGAGCGTTCGATGGTGGCGAGAAACTCGTCGGCCTCGAAGGAGCAGCGCTTCGCCAGATCGTCGTCATGCGAACGCAGCAGCTCCGAGGCGCAGCGCAGACCGGACACGCCCCAAAAATCATCCCAATAATAATAGTCGTTGGGTCCGAGATGTTCGGCGCTGAAACCGGCGGGAAGGAGACCGGCCTCGGGCTTTCCGCTGTCGGCGGCGATACGCTTCCGGGTGATCCATCGCGCGCCCTTGGCCACCGCCTGACGCCAGACCTTTGGCAAGGCTTCGCCGGTGAGCGTGGCAAAACGATGGTAGATCCAAATCGCTTCGCCGTTGGAATCCCACTCCCCTTCCTGGGAGAGAAAGTATCCGTCGTGCCGTTGGCGGCCGGCAAACTCCTCCAGCGCGCGTCGGGTGCGCTCGACTCCGCCCAGGGTGAGCAGGGCGTTGAGCATAAAAGCGGCGTCGCGGAACCAAAAGCGTTTGTAGGTATACGGCCCCGGAAAGGGATCGCGCGGGGTGTGCAGCACGAGATTCGCGACGGCGAGGTCGTGGAGTTCTTGTAGTCTTTTTTCGGGTACGGATAATTTTGCGAGCGGTTCGAGCGCCTCGCCCCACGACGGCGTGGGCACAAAGGACGGGCGTTTTTTCGGGTCGAGTTCGTTATAGATCGGCGCGCGCAACTCGAAGGGCCGGTCCCGAATATCTCCAAGCGGGAACAACGCGACGGCGGTGGCCATGCTGACATGGCAGGAGACCTCGGACGGACCGCCCTTTTCGTGGAGGCGATGGGAGACGTCGCCGTCCTTGTAGACGGACAGCAACTGATGGACCGAGGCGCGATCGAAGATGACGGGATTGCGTCCGTTCACGAGCCAGCCCGGCTGATCGGTGGTGATCGAAACCTTGTCAATGAAACTGACGCCTTCGGGGTTGTAGGGGCGAAGGGAGACGGCAAGAAAACCATCCGACGGACCCTTGGCGCGAACGACGACGCAGCAGTGCGGCTCGCCATGATCGAGGTTGAGGGAGACTTCGGCCGTGAGGGTGACGCCATCGCGCGTGGCGATGGAGAGTACTCGAAGAGTGTGGTCGAGACGGAGTGTTTGCTTGAAATCACGATCCTCGAGTCGCGAAGGGAAAAGCGGCTCGGCCTTCGGATCGGCGGGAACGAACCAGAAGTCGAGCGACCAACCGTCATAGATGGGCGTCACGAGTCCGCGCGGGTCGACGATCGGATAATACGGCACATCGGGCTGGCCGGCGGCGGTCCAGTTGCGATGGGTGAGATTAATATGGCTGAAGGAAAACGCGCGAGGGATGAACGATTCGTCGGCGGGGTTGAACTGCCGCTCGACCCAATAGGGCCAGACCCAGTCGAGGTTGTGCTGGATCGCCTTGGTGTTCACCAAGCCGCGGGCATGAAACAACATGCCTGCCCGAAGCAATTCGATCGGTTCGGCGACCTCGGAGGGTTGAGCAAAACCGCGCATCTTCGCGAGCAGGCCGATGGGATCGAGAAACCCATAGGCGCGCGCGGCGCGAGTGATGATGGAACGAACAAGCCAGGAGTTGAGCAACATACGCGGGACCTTTCTCCCCCGATAGTGCGCAACAGGCTCCGAAAGTGCCTTTGGCTCCGTGAGTTTCTATGCAAAACCACGGGCTTCGGACGCCTCGGTCGACCCACGCAAACGAACTGCTCGAATTACGGCGACCGCCGAGCTAACGACCGAAATCTCAAGCCGTTCAGGGCTCCCGCATCTCGTGCTCGTGCTCGCCGGTGATCTTATTGCCCGGACCGAGGAGAACAACGCGTGGTTTGTGACTGGCGACCTTGTCCTCGGGAAGGCGGCAGTAGGCGATGATGATCGCAAGATCGCCCGGGGTAACGAGGCGCGCGGCCGCGCCATTGACCTGGATTTCGCCGGGGCCGCCGTAAATCACGTAGGTCGTGAAACGCGCACCATTATTGATATCGAGCACGTCGACCTGCTCGAACTCCTGAAGCCGGGCGGCCTTGCAGAGCTCGCGATCCACTGTGACCGAACCCTCGTATTCAGGATCGGCGGCGGTGATGGTTGCACGGTGCAGCTTGGTTTTGAGGAAGGTGCGGTACACGGGCGGAAAAAGAAAACATATACCCGGAAATGCGCCTGCGGCAAGATCAGGTTGGCTCGAGGTGGCACGGGCAGGATGCCCCTGCCACGCCCTGGCGCAGCCGTCTTGCGGTCGTGTCGTCATATCCAGGCGCTCCGTCGACGGATGAGCGCCGATGGGCGCTCAATCGACCGCGGACACAAGGGCATCCGCGACGGCGTCGACGGGCGGCAGGTAGGCCCCATGATCCAAGAGGCACCGGCGGAGAGCGGGGATGTCCACCTCGTGCACATCGTGGCCGGAGGCGCGCGCGGCGAGGGCGGCGGCGAGGCCGGCGGCTTCGCCCATTGCGAGGCATACGGGCATCACGCGCACGCTGCCCTGCACGATGCGTTCGCAGGAAATGGAACGTCCGGCGACGAGCACGTTCTTCAAGCCTTTCGGCGTGAGACAGCGATAGGGGATGCCGTGCGATTCACCCTTCTCGTAGTGCTTGAAGCGCGTCGCGAGGGTGACGTCGTCGATCTTGTCCTTGTGCTCGGCCTTGGTCGGATGGAGGTCGATGAAGTAACTGTTGCGACAGATCTCGTCGGGAAAGCTGCGACGTTCGAGGTAGTCTTCCAAGGTAAGCGTGTAGTCGCCGGTGATGCGGCGCGACTCGCGCACGCCGATCACGGAGCCGGTGCCGACGAGAAACGCGTTGCCGAACGCGGCGGGAGCAAACTCCGCCAGCGCGTCGCGGTAGACGGCGGCCAGCCGGCGCCCGGCCATGAGCCCGCGGGACACGGAGACAGGGTCGGTGTTGTCCACATCCCAGACATGCCCGGCGTTGAATCCCACGGTACCGGGACCGACGCTGTTGTTGCACAGATGCTTGTCGGGGATTTCCGGATACTTGCCCGATGCGAGGATCGCGTGGATGGGACTCTCGTGATTCCACCAGCCAAGGTCGGGCGAATGGCGGTAGGCATAGTCGTCGACGTTGGAGAGTATAAAACAGTGCGTCGAAGGCTGGATGTAGCCGGTCTCGTCGCCCTTCTGCGCGGTCGCGCCGGCCCATGCGGCAAGATCGGCGTCGCCCGTGCAATCGATGTAGACCTTGGCGCGCAAGGCGGACAGGCCGGCCTTGTTGGCAATGAGAATGGCAGAGACCTCGTCGTCCGTTTCGGATTTTTCGACGGAGGCGAGCGAGGTGTGGAAGAGTACGGTGACGCCGGCATCGGTGACGAGCCGGTCATACACGCGTTTGAGTCGTTCGGCGTCGATGGGAACCCAGTCCAGTGCCTCGGCGGAAACGTGAGCCATGCCCTGTTTGGCCGCGTTGAACACCGTTTCGGCGAGTCCCCGGTAGATGATTTTTTCCTTGTCGGAAAACGGGCACCACGCGGGCACGAGCGCACTGGTGCCGGAGCCACCCAAGGCGCCGGTGCTCTCGATCAACAGGGTTTTCGCGCCCTCGCGTGCGGCCGCGATGGCGGCGGTACAACCGGCGGGGCCGCCTCCCGCGACGATCACGTCCCAAGAATCGTCCAACGGGATCTGGCGGGCGGAGAGGTTTAGCTTTTTCATGATGTGCGTGTCGGTCGTACGACGAGTAAAGGTCCGGAGACTTTACAGCACACGCAGGTGCAGAGTGATCCGTTAACCGACCAAGGTTATGTTGTCTGCCGACGCGGCGTCTTTTTTCGCGTGAATTGCATCTAATGACTTCCGAACGGCCGGGCGGGATCGTGCGCGAGGCGAGCTCCAACATCGCGGCGGATTTGCAGGAGTCGTCGTGAGCGGTCGTCGGAAAACGGCATGAATCCGGTCGGGTGCGGACTCACGTAGCGAGACGATCTCGGGTAGAATGAGGCGCAACCCAGGTTTTTCCCCGGCCATGATGTTCACCTCGATCAATCCCGCTTCCCGTCCCGAGTGGCTTCGCAGCCGCTCTCAAATCCGGGCGTTTACCTTGGTCGAGTTGCTGACGGTGATTGCGGTCATTGCGATCCTGGCGGCGATTTTGGTCCCCGTCGTGGGCCACATGCGGAGCAAGGCGGCGAACACCACGTGTATCAACAAACTGCGTACGCTTTACCAGGCGGTTGGCGTGTTCACCGCTGATCACGGTTCCATTCCGCGTGCCAGCGGGGAGACACAGGCCGCGGGCGATATGTTGAAGCAGAACCGTACCTGGCGCGCGGCGCTGGTCGGCGCTGGCACGCTGGGTGAGCCACGGGGAGAGAGCCTCGATCCCAACGATTGGCGTTCGGAGCATTTCGAGATTTTCACCTGCCGGTGGCACATGAGTGTCTATCAGGACCAATTCGAGTATCCGTCCGACCGGCGCGTCTCCACGTATGCGATGAACAATATCGCGACGAGTTACCACTTCCCGAAGTTCACGTTTTTCACGCGACCGGACCGCACGATGTTGCTTTCGGACGGTGCGGTACCCGAAGCCAGCGGCGCGTTCAACCATGCGATCTGGGGCACGGCCACCAAGCCCGATGTGAGGGCCCACGGAGGCAAGGCCAACATCGCCTTCGCCGACGGCCACGTGGAAAGCCGCACGGCGGATGAAATCCCCGACAACACGGAGCTCACGCTGAAGCCGGGGCAGAACGAGCAGGTATATTATTTCTGGCGTGCACGGTAGGCGATCGGTCGGTCCCGGTCGGAGAAAGCCACCCATTCGATCGGCAGCGAGCTCACGATATTGGCGAAGTAGCGCGCCAATCTGTTACCCCCGTCTTGGTTTTTCAGCCAACCCACCCCTCTTTTATGCCCATGCTCCCTCGTGCTCTGATCACACTCGGCCTTCTCATGTTCGTTTCCCTGCTTCACGCCGACGACGTCGGCGGACGGCAGGTCCTACTCGGCCCCGGAGCCAATCCCGCCAAACTCCGCATCACTTCCAACACCGACCGCCAGACCTGGCGTTTCGATGGCGACGTGCTCGAGGTCACGGTCGTTCCCGGCAAGAAGGCCACGCCGACACTGTTCATTTCCCCCTCCGAAGGTGCCTGGGATCTCTCCGCCCACGGCCACATCGAGGCCCTGATCACCAACCCGGACACCAAAAAACCGCTGCGCATCGAGCTGCGCGTGGACAACGAGGGCCCGTGGCAACAAAAACCATGGAACGTCGAGTTCACCCGCGTCCTCCCCGCCAAAACCATGCCGCTCAAGGTCGTCTTCGGCCACCACTACGGCTACAAACCCGGATACCAACTCGACCCCGCCCGAATCCCCAAAATCGCCCTATACTTCACCGACGCCGACCAGCCCGTCACCTACCGCATCGAGTCCATCATCGCGGCTGGCCCCGCCGGCGAGGTCCCTCCCGTCAACAAGGCCGCCATCCGTCACATCCCTCCCGAGGGCTACATTCTCGGTGGTGCCGGCGTCACTCTCTCGGAAAAACAGATCGAGGCCCGCGGCGGCGCCCAGACGACCCTCGTCGATCACGCCGGCCAGTCCGCGCTCGACATCACCCTGCCCGCCTCCGGCGGCTCCACCCTTGCGTTGACCCCTGTGCAAGGCGCGTGGGATCTCGGCAACTCGACCCACCTCGCCGTTGTTTTCACCAACACCGGCTCCGTGCCCGTGAAGCCCGCGTTCTTCCTTCAGAACGGCAATCGCGACGAATCCACCGACACCTACGCGACCGACACGCCTCTCGCCCCCGGCAAGTCCGCCACCGTCATGCTCGCCTATGCCGCGCGCGAGATCTGGCAGGGCCCTCAAGGCGACCTTTCGCGACACGCCGCCCGCCGCGGCACTCACGGCTCACGCTTCAAAAGCGACAAGGCCGCGCGCATCGCGTTCACCTTCGAACACACCGGTGACGCCCGCCTCCGCATCGACTCCATCCGCGCCGGCGTCATCACCGCGCCGCTCCCCGAGTGGGTCGGCCAACGCCCGCCCGTGCCCGGAGACTGGAAGATCACCTTACGCGACGAGTTCGACGGCGACACCCTCGACACCAAGGTCTGGGAACCGATCGGACCCAACTGGTATGGCGAGAAAAAGATCACCCGCTACTCCAAGGACAACGTCATCGTCGGCGGCGGCACCGTTCGGCTGCGCGTTGAAAAACGCCCCGGCTGGCACCTCGACGATCCCGCCACCAAGCATCACGCCGACTATGCCGCCGGCATGCTGCGCAGCTACGGCAAGTGGACCCAGAAATACGGCTACTTCGAGGCCCGCATGAAGCTCCCGCAAAAGACCGCCTTGTGGCCCGCCTTCTGGCTCATGCCCGACCGCGGCCCCGACGCCGGCGAACAGTGGAAGCGCCAGAGCACCGATCCCCGGGGCATGGAGCTCGACGTCTTGGAGCACCTCACCCGCTGGGGCCCTTACCGCTACACCACCGCCATGCACTGGGACGGCTACGGCAAAAACCACAAGGCCACCGGCGCCGCCGTTTACTTCAACCCCACCCCCGACAGCTGGATCACCTCCGGCGTCCTCTGGCTGCCCGGCGAACTCACCTACTACGTCAACGGCCGCGAGGTCGCCCATTGGAAGCACGAGCGCGTCGGCGACATCCCCTGCGAGGTCATGTTCACCATGCCCATCGGCGGCTGGGACAACGAAAAACGCCCCGTGGATTCCGAACTCCCCGCCGACTTCGTCATCGACTACGTACGCGTCTGGCAGCGCGCCGACCTACCCCCGGGCGGCCAGCCCTGACGGTAGGGCGGGGATTCCGCTCCCCGCCGAACAGGTCTGATCGGACAAGGTAGGGCGGCCCCTCCGCTGGCCGCCGAACACGTGACCCATGCGGCCCACGGGGTGGCCGCCCTACCGGGCTAAAACCAATCTGCCAAATTCCCAGCGTCTGACCAGGGCACAACGCC
>JANJTQ010000349.1 GCA_024711005.1 Opitutaceae bacterium
ATGATCCCTCCTGCCCGCACGGGCAGCTTCCGCGGAGACGCGCACCAGGAGTTCCGCATCGCCCTTCGGATCGATGCCGCTGACCACTTTCCGGTCGCGGTTGTCCTGCGTGACCAGGAGTTCCATGCCGCGCGTCTTTCCGACGCGCGTCGTGCCCAGCCACAGGAGATGTCCCGGGCGATGCTTCTGACCCAACGTCACGTGGACTTCTTTCGGCTCGACGCCGTGAAGAATCGGGGTGCCGCCGAGATCGGGCGGTTCGGCCAGCGGATTCCACCAGCGCGGTACGGAGAGTGCCGTAGCGAGAGGTTTGAGCGGCGTGCGTCGCAGGCCCCTCAGGGTCATGCGTGTTGCAGTCATCAAAAGGCCCGGGGCGAGATACGGCTGTGCTTCCGGTCGGGCCGCATCCATTCGGCGTTGCGTATGCTGTTGTCCCCAAGCAAATCCTTCGCCCAAGTACAACTTGCCCGGGATCCGGGGCAGCTTGTGGGGCGCGATCGCGGTGGTCTTGTAGCGCGTGAGCCCATACTGGTAGCGCCATACGCGCCAGGCCTGCTTCCCGCGTAGGCCAGCGAAACCGAAGGCAAGCAGGGCGGCAACGAGCCCCAGGTTGGGCGGCATCATCAGCACCCACGGAGCGGACAGCGCAACGAGTCCGCACGAAGCGGAAGTCGCCGCGCTCCAGATCTCGATCGGCGGCCGCAACCAGGCCTCGATGGCGCCGCGGCTCATTTCCCTGTCTTTGAAAAAGGACGCACAACCACCGTCGTGGGCAGGGAGGAGGCCCGGTGGGAGTTGGACCATGGTTGTGCCGAACCCGCCATTGCAGCGGGTGAGGAGCCGCGGGAGGTGCGGCGGAGGATCACCGGGGGAACGGTGACCGGAGCGGGAACGGTGAATCTGCTGAACGCGAGAACGACGGTGTTACACATGTTCGATCCTCGCGATGTGCGTAAATACGGAACGCGCATAGTTATCGGCGCGGCCTTGATCGGTTGGGTTGTGATAGCTCCCCACGGCGTCAAACCAGTTCGATGCGGCAGCCCGGCGCTCCAGAAGAATCGAAGCCGCCACGGTCAGGTTGTGCCAGGGATCGAGGGCCAGGGGAGGGGTGCGCAACTTTTCAGAGTGGTAGCGCCAGTTGACCTGCATCGCGCCGCAATCGACGTTGCGCACCCCCTGCGCGAGCACGTGCCGAAGGTCGGCAACCGCTTCCGCGTAGCTCGTATAGCGGCGAGGGACCGCGCGGACATTGAGTGTCCACGGCCAGGGAAGGGCCACGGTCTTCCACACCATGACCGATTCCTGAATCGCTACGCCGTAGAGGATCGTTGCCGGCAGACCATGGGATTGGGCGACCTGTCGGTACGCCGGCGGGATGGGGGGGTAGGTGCGTCGTTGGCTCCTGGCATCACTTCGCGCGTATGACAAAGCGGGGGCTGCGAGCAGGACAAGGGCGCACGGCGCCTTGGCAAGGAATGCCCGCCGCGGATTAGGCGTGTGCGTAGTCATTCGCGGTTGCCTCCCGGCGTGAAGAACCAGTTCGGCAGGACCTTGCCCTTCGCGCTAGCCGGTCGGAGACCGGAGAAGTCCACCACCTTGTCGTGCGGATAGAGGCGCCGCATGGCTTCGGTGCCAGCCCGTTGCCATGCGAGGACGCGCTCGGCGTCGTCGTGTAGCAGCCTTGCGAAGAGTTCGCCGTACCGCGTGCGCTCTGCCTCAGAGCGGGCGTGGACACCCAGCACTTCAACCGGACTGATGCGAGGATCGCTGAAGGCACCACGAGGGCCGCGCATGAGGATTCGGGCGCGGTGCAGCTCTTCCACGGTGATGCCCCAGTAACCCGCCTCCAGTACATCGGTGCTGGATACGCTCGTTTCGGATGTGGCCGCGGACGTCTTGTCGGTGGTGCTACGGCGGGTGGCGGCCACTTCGGTCGTCACGGTATCCGCGGCGCCGACGTCTGCGAAAACCAGAAGAAGCATCAACGGAAGAAGTCGATTTCTCATAGGAGACCCGCTTCAATCGTGCACCGTAGCCGTGGCAGTGCTTCCGTCAGGGAGGCGGAACTGGACTTGTCCGGCGCGCGTGTCAATTCGCTGGATTCGGGCGATCCCGACCGTGTCGCCCTCGCGGTAGAACGCGAGGCGCCCGTCGCCGTCGCGAATGGCAACGGAAGACTGATTGGCCCAGCTATCCACCGAAACGATTACCGGCAGGCTCGGTTTGGGTGGCGCCGTTGGCTTGGCGGGTAGGGGCCGGCGAAGGGCAGGGCGCTGAGTTTGATTCAAGGTGTCGAGCCGCGAACGCAGTTGAGCGTTGGCGTCGGACAGTGCAGTGAGGGAAGTGCGGAGCTCCACCATGGCCGTGGCAAGTCCATCAACACGCTGACCCAATTCGACGTTGCGTTCTTCAACGCTAGCCAGGCGCGCGGAGGTTTCGGCCCCCTGTGCGGGGCGCGGATCGGTCAACGAAACGGGCGGAAGCGCGCTGGCACTCTCGTCCTGCGGCCGGACTTGCGGAACCGCGTCGGGTGTGGCCGGCGTACGGAGAACGTGAAGTGCCGAAAGGGCGATACCGGCAATGACAAGCAAAATAGTCAGAACGAATACCGCTCGGCGATGGCCCCAGTGATGACGTGGCGGGAGCGGCACCGTTTCGGCTGCACCATCTTGCGCGAGCGTGGCTTGGGACATGCTCATGGCGTCGGCTCCGATGTGACGACGGGAACGCTCACCGCTTCGTCGAAGCTTGTTGCGCCGGATTGGACTGAGGCCGGTTCGCGGCGAGGATCGGAAGGGGGGGACGGCCGGTCGACGGGGCGAAGCTGAATGGCCAGGGTGCGATGCACTGGGGAAGCGGCGACCTTGTAGGCCTCGCCGACGAGAAGCTCGAGAATGGTCAGTGCGCGATAAGGGCCCAGTTCCCGGTGGGCCTCAGGCAAGGGCAGCGAAAAGAGGTCGCGTGCAGTCGAATCGACCGATTCGAGACGGTAGCCGGTGCGAAGGAGCAAGTAGTCGACGGCATCACCCACGGTGCGCACGTGGTCGCGCGGAAAGCGCACGGTG